>VBHV01000224.1 GCA_005881995.1 Chloroflexota bacterium
CCAACCCGACCACAAGATACTGGTTGCGCCGGAACAACTGGTTTTTCGCCCCGCAATACAGTGCGTAGGGAAGCTTTGCTCCCAGGTAAGGCCTTCCGCCCCAGAGCAAAAACGCCGCGCCATGCAGCAGTTCATGAAGCAGCAGCATGACACAATAGCCTACCACGTTAATGACTAACCACAGCAGCAAACCCCAACCGGTGCTGCTCAAACCCAATGTGTGGTAGTGCCAGACATAGGCAGCATAGTTCAATATGCCAAAGAACACCGCGCCGATGAGCAATAATTGGAGGCTCAGATAGGCTAAAGGCAGCAATTGCTGCTGTTCCAATAACGCTACTTCATCGACTTTGCGGATATGCCCGGCGTTGATAGCGGCTTGCAGTTCATCACGCAGACGAGGATGAAAACGATCTATGACGGTTAAGGACATAATATATTCCTGTTGAGCATTGATTTCATACATCATATCATACCGTTTGTTTTCAACCGGGATGAGAACAGCATAATCTCCATTGTGCTATCATATCCCCAGGCGCACACAGCACAATGAAAGGACTACTCCATGCAGCCCAGACAAGCCTGGAAACTACTCATCCCTATCTTCGCCATCTTCTGGGTGCTATTCGCTGTTGTGCTGATTGCTGCTGATTTCCCATTTTATATTATCAGCATCGCGCTGAGCACGATATTGATGCTTTCGATTCTGGTGGTGGCTCTGGCATGGGCGTACACTCACGATTACTGATGAAGTCAGGTTTGAAACGTGGCATCCCAATCTTGACGTGTAATAGAGGCGTACGCGAGATATTTCCCTCTTCTTTATCGAGTGCTCACTACTCGATAAAGAAGAGGGAGAACCAGGCAAGATGTACTTCAGGAACATCTTTGTTGAGAAGAGGAAACAAACCTCCAGGAGAAAGCAGCATGAGTAGCAACGCTATCGATTGTAGTGCGATAGAGCAACGTATCAATGGGCACAATCTCTATATCAGCACGACCCAGGATCAACTCGATAAGCTTGATCCGAATGACCCGGACATTCAAAATAAACGCGATGCTCTGACTCGAAAGCTGAATAACTTGCACGAGCAACTGGGCTACCTGCAAAGTGCTCTAGAAGATTGCCGGCAAGGAAAAGAAGTCAATTTTGCCAACTTCGATAGTATCTCAGAAGGGAATGCAGTCTGAAGAACGATAAAAGCAGCAAATAGGGGATAGGCAACGCGCTACAAATCTGCTATATACTAAGAGACATTGCATCAAAAATGAATGCAAAATGTCTATTACCTATTTCGATATGAGCGCTAAGGAACACCAAACACTGTGATTGATATCTGTCTGCTAGGCACCTGCGGCATGATGCCAATGCCGGGGCGCTGGCTCTCGTGCGCGCTGGTACGCTGCGGCTCATCGCTGACATTGCTGGATTGCGGGGAGGGGACGCAGGTGCCCTGGAAAGCGCTGGGCTGGGGGTTTCGCCAGCTTGGGGCGATTTGCCTGACGCATATGCACGCCGATCACGTTTTGGGGTTGCCGGGCGTGCTATTTATGGTCGCACATGCCGGACGCACCGAGCCACTGGACATCTATGGCCCGCAGGGTACCACCTACATCATCGAGGGACTGAGGCGCGTTGTGCCTGAACTCCCCTTTCCGGTGCGCATTCACGAATTGAAAAGCGGCGAACAATTCGAGCTTCCTGGTGCATTACATGCTTCTTGCGCGGCTGCTGCGCATGGCATTCCTTGCCTGGCATATCGGATCGAGTTGGAGCGCAAGCCCGCCTTTCTACCGGAACGGGCGCAGGCATTGGGATTGCCGGTCCAATTCTGGTCGCGCCTGCAACACGGGAAAAGCATCGAATACAACGGGCAGACAGTTACACCCCAAAGCGTGCTTGGCCCTCCCCGGCGCGGTATCTCATTCGCTTTCATCACCGATACGCGGCCAACACGCGCGCTCGGTGAGTTCGCGCGCGATGTCGATCTGTTGATCTGCGAGAGCATGTACGATGATCCTGAAGATTTGCCGTTAGCGAGGGCCAACGCGCATATGCTGGCGGAAGAATCGGCTGGCATCGCTGCTGACGCGGGCGCGCACGCCTTAATCCTGACGCACTTCAGCCCCAAAATCAGCGACCCCTCCATGGTAGAAAAAGCGGCACGGCGGTTCTTTGCCAACACGCGTGCCGCGAGAGATGGTATGGTTGTGACGTTGGATTATTCTTAACCGGCCTCCTCCAGGTCTTCGCCGGGAGGCTCAGTTGACCCGGCAGGCAATGCCTCTTCCTGATCCTGGAATACTGGATCGACCAGTTGCAGTCGAGGTATGTTCTTCAGGTACAGATCAAAGAAGTTGACGACTTTCTTGACATACGCGCTGCGATCTTCGAAGTAGGCGCCGCAGTGATCGGCATTGGGCAGATACCAGAATTCCTTTGGTTCCTGCGCCGCGGCATATAACGTTGGCCCGTCGCGTGGATCAACAATACTATCTTTCCCACCCTGAATGATTAGAATGGGCCTGGGCGCGATCTTCGCGATATCACGCAGCGGCTCAACCTGGTAAAAGTGATAGCCTGCACGCCAGCCCATCAGGTTGTCAGCCATCCACGAGACGGGAGCAGATGGTACGCGGAACACGCGGCGGAAGTTGTAATCAACGACGCTGGAATGTGACGCAAACGGGCTATCCGCCACCAACGCCTCCACATCGCTGCTGCGCGCCATACCCATAATGGCGACGGCTGCGCCCATCGAATAGGCGACGACGCCCAGGCGGTTCTCCGCAGCGCGCTCTTTCGCATAGGCTACCGCGCCCAGAAAATCATGAATCTCGCTATAGCCGAGCGTCACGGGTACGCCGACTTCCGTGCCATGCCCATGATACTCGAACGCCAGAATGTTATGACCCACCTTCCACAAATGCGCGGATATGCCGAGTACGTCTGACTTGGCAGATCGGTAGCCGGGACAGATCACAATCGTGGTTGTCGCGCCTGGACGCGGAATATACCAACCACTCACCATGTGCTTACCCTCCGACGAGGGAAATAGTACCTCCTCGGCGGGCAGATCTAGCTCAAAGGGGCTAAACTTGTAGGTGTCAAAAACAGTGTGTTTCTTAGGCCGTATGAGCGTTTCAACGATGTACAGGGAGACAGCAAAAATGATACCAAGAACTCCAACGCTGCCACCTAAGCCACCAAACAGGAGCCGCTTCAATGAGAGACGAGATGGTTTGAATCTGTGCAACTGCGTCATTGGAGTTGCCATCCTTTCTAGCGCATGAAAGGCATACAGGAATGATAAACACTACTAATTATAACGCACGGGCAAGCTGTTTTATGCCCCTGTGTTTAAAAGACGTTTTTTTCTTAACTGAAGTTTCAAGTAATCTCCTACTCATTCCTCTAAGTTATATGAAGCATAAAAACTATATATTGGAATTATAACAGAAAACGGCGTACAATAATAATAGGGTTCTAAGTAATGGACGTGAACCCATCTGTTTTCTTAAAAAGGTACGATACAACACTTATGAAGGATTTACATTTTAAACAGTTAGTTCCAGAAATTTCAAAGTCACAGCCAGTAAGCAATTTAACTCCAGCAAGCTCGCAAGCATCCTCAAAAGAGTCTACCGGATTCATTATTGGACTGATCCTACGTGGCGGGGTAATTTTAAGCGCGACAATCACATGCATTGGCCTGCTCTTACTTGCACTTACACCTGGAGGTGTAACTGAACATCGCTTAGTAACTTTTCCACATACTCTCAATGACGTGTGGGCGGGCTTACTGGGGCTGCATCCCCAGGCAGTCATTGCGCTGGGCTTATTGCTGCTCATTGCTATACCGGTCATAACGGTGACAACCGCGGCCATTGCCTTTGCGCTTGAGCGAGATCGCCGCTTTACGGTGATTGCGCTCACAGTGCTGGCCATACTGATCACGAGCTTCCTGCTGGGGAAGGGCGGCGCGTGATATGGCACACCTGTCCCTGGTAATACTCCTGCTCATCTTCGGGGGAGCCATTCTCGCCGGAATTATCGGATCATTGGTTGGATTGGGCGGCGGTATACTGCTGGTACCCATGTTGACCCTGGCGTTCGGTTTGCCGATCCACTATGCTATCGGCACGAGCATTGTGGCTGTGATTGCCACATCGAGCGGCTCGGCGGCGGCCTACGTGCGTGATCGTTTAACCAATATGCGTGTGGGATTGTTTTTAGAGTTGGCAACCACCATCGGAGCGGAGAGCGGCGCATTTCTCACCGGATTCCTCGTGCCTCAGTTGCTCTTTGTCATTTTCGGCATCGTCCTGCTCATCTCCGTCATCCCCCTGGTATTCAAAATAGGGGAAGAACTGCCAAAGGGTGTGCGCAATGATCGCCTGGCCAACTGGCTGCACCTCTCCGGCTCTTACCCTGATCGCCATCTGGGACGCGAAGTTCCCTACCAGGTGACGCACACCCCTCAAGGTCTGGGGATGATGTATATCGCGGGTGTCCTTTCAGGCCTGCTGGGCATCGGCAGCGGGGTGTTTAAGGTACTGGCAATGGACACTATTATGCGACTTCCACTCAAGGTCTCGACCACCACCAGCAATTTCATGATCGGGGTGACGGCAGCCGCCAGCGCAGGCATCTACTTCTCGCGCGGCGACATTCCGCCACTCATTGCCGCACCCGTAGCCCTGGGCGTCTTAGCGGGAGCATTCGCGGGGTCGCACCTGCTGGCCCGCCTGAGCAATAAGACGCTGCGCTTGATCTTTCTCCCGATCATGGCTATCATTGCGGTTCAGATGGTTTTGCGCGGATTCGGGCTTACGATTTAAGCAGAAAAAGATAGCCACTGATTTCTTGCTCATAATGATCTACAGAAGACATTTTACCGTACAGTTGAGATGGGGAATGTGAGCTTCCCCGCTAGTATTGCACTGAAAAGGAGTCGCGTGACATGTCTACTGAAGAAAACAAGGCCGTTGTTCGCCGCTGGTTCGATGAAGTCATGACCCAGGGCAATATCTCGACCGTCGATCTGATCTGTATGCAGTGCCATCCAGGATTTACGGTGATTAATGGTATTGTCGACAACCCACCTCCTGGCATGGATGGTGTAAAAGAACTGGTCAAGCTCTTTCGCAACGCTTTTCCCGACATGCGATTCAACATTGAGGAACAGATTGCCGAAGGGAACAAAGTGACGACCCGTATGACCATTCATGGCACTCACCACGGAGACTTTATGGGCATTTCTGCAAGCGGCAAGCCGGTCAGCTTTTCAGCCATCAGCATCTGGGAAGTTGCAGACGGCAAGCTCTTGCAAGAGCGGGTCAATTGGGATGCTCTGGGAGCCTTGCAGCAGCTAGGTGCAATTCCTACACCAGGACAGGCTTCATAGCGTCCTCTTGCATCCCATACTCTCAAGCAAGAAACGAGGAGCCGGAGTGTATTCCCCACTCAAGCTCCTCGTCCCTCGTCAACTCCATCACCCACGAGCTACTTTATACGCTTATTGATGCGGTAGAGCGCTCCAATTTTTGCAACGCTTCAGGCGACTCCGGCACCTGAACTTGCTCTGGCAACCTCCTCCAACGGTGTCAGTCGGACGCCAAAAGTGCGTGCGAGCTCGGTGCTATCCATTGGTGACTCGAATAGATCGAAGCCCCCCAGGAACTGCGCGACGACGTCAGGCATGCCTGGAACAGGTTCACCAGGGACAGCATGTGCCACTGTGATTTCGCGACCGAGCACCTGTTTGTAAATCGCTACGGCATCCTCAAATGACAACGCTTGCGGCCCACCCAGGAGCAATTTCTGATTGATGGCGGCGGGGTCGTCGATAACAGCCAGAAGAAAAGCAGCGACGTCGTGCATGGAGATGAACGAGTGCTTGCGGCGTCCTTCTCCCACGATGTAAACCGTTTGCCCTTGCATAGCAGGCATCCCTACGAAGCCGACGAGCGACATTTCCATATACGCGTTGGGAGCGATGATGGTGAATGGTACGCCGCTGGTACGCAGATACTCTTCGGTTTTGCCCTTGGCTCGCGCAATGGGAATCGGGCTGTTGGGATCGGCCATGATCGTCGATACGAAGATGAGCTGCTTCACGCCGGCAGCTTTGGCAGCATCGATCAAGTGGCGATTGCCGTGCAGGTCAACGCTCTCTGGAGTATCATCCCCTCCCCGAAAACCTGCATTGGCGGTTGTAATGATCGTCTCCACTCCCTTGCACACGGCATCCAGCGAGTGTGGATGTTTCAGATCGCCCATCATGATCTGGGCACCAGCATCTACCAGGGGCTGGTAGTTGGATTGTGGCCGGACGAGGGCGCGCACAGGCATGCCCTCTGCCAGGAGCATGCGAGTGACTGTGCCCCCAAGATTGCCAGTAGTTCCGACAACAAGAATCATTGGGTATCTCCTTTACTGAAAGTGAATACCTGAGGTACTAGACTCTCCTATCGAAACTGTACGGGCAAAAACCCTTTATAGATCAGTATACGTGGACCACAAGTCTACATTACAGCCCGTCCACCTGCTGTAGCGAACCCTTGCTCGTTCCAGGCTTCCATGCCGCCCACTACATTGAACAACTGCGTAAAGCCATGTTGCAGCAAGATCGAACTGGCAATGGTGCTGCGCTGCCCACTGCCACAGACTACGGCAAGGGGTTGATCCATGTATTGTTCCAGATCATTATGTTGCTCTTGCAAGCGCTGCTCGATAAAGTAGTACGGGACATGCAGCGCGTCTTTGATGTGTCCCTCGTCCCATTCGCCCTCGTCGCGCACATCTAACACGTGCAGATTGTGCCGCAGCGTATGAAGCTGTTCAACGGTCAACGAATTCAAGCTCTGTATCGCCAGTTCGGCCTCCCGCCAGGCTACCATACCACCCTCCAGATAGCCAATAACCTGGTCGTAGCCGACAACCGCTAACTGGGTGATGGCCTCGCGCAAGTCATGCTCATCCTTGACGACCAGCATCAGGCGGCTATCGGGCGCGGCGACGAAACCCACGCGGGTAGGAAAAGCGGAGCCATGCAGGTAGACCTGCAGCACGCCGGGAATATGCCCCTCGCCAAACGCGTGGGGTGAGCGAGTATCAATGACCAGCGCTCCGCTCTCCATCTCGCGCTGGAATGCCTGCGCGTCGAGCGGCCTGGGCAGCAGTGGCGCTTCAACATGCGCATAATCCTTGCGGTTGCGTTCTACGATATTGTACATATTGGGGGGACGCTGCGGCAGATTCTCATTCATTTCACGCACGAATGCATCACGGGAGCGCGGCGCAGCAGCTGAATTGTATTTGCGCTCGAACCCAATGGTTGAGCTGGTTTTCGCGTTCATGCCGCGCCCGCACAGGGAGCCTGCCACGTGCGCGGGATAGACCTCCACGCCGTCGTCGAGCTTCAACAGGCGATCAAAGATACTGTCGTACAGCACGCTGGCCCCCTCTTCGCCGGGAACCGCCAGGTCGGGACGCGCCACGTCACCGATAAAGAGCGAATCGCCCGTCAGCACCAGCCAGGGTTCTTCACTGCGCGATGTATCCGCGACGGCCAGCGCGATGTGCTCCGGGCGATGGCCAGGGGTATGGATAACACGCAATTTGACCACCCCGAAGCGCAGTTCATCGCCATCCTTCAGGTTCTTATGCGGATATTCCGCCTGCGCCTGCTCATGCACATAGATATCCGCGCCCGTGCGCCGAGCAATCTCCCCATGACCAGAGATGTGATCGGCGTGATTATGCGTCTCGATCACCGCCGTGATCTTCAACCCTTTACCGTCGGCCATCGTCAAGATGTCGTCTACCATGTCCACGCGCGGGTCAACCACCGCACACACCGCCGCATTGGTGCAGCCCACCACATAACTGGCGCACCCCAGGTCCTCTTTGACAAGCTGCTTGAAGTACATCGTTGTTCTCCTTCCCCAGGGTCGCTCAATAGACATCAACCTAAGAAAAGGTCATCAACACCCGTAGGGGCGAGGGCGGCGGACGAGGGGTTGGGAGGGCCTTCATGGTCGCCCGCAGGGTGGGGATGGGTGATCTCAAAAAATAACATGGCATTCTCTGGTTAGATGGAACGCTGAAAGGTTCTTCAGCTTTGGGTAGAGTAGTTGGCGCATTCAAGTCGTTGCTCACTGTTGCCTGGCGCGACCATCACAAGAGTGCAGGTATAGAGTGCCACAAGCGTCTTTGGCAGAGAGACTATTATGAACACGTCATTCGCGATGAAGAAGTCTGTCCAGATGTAACCCTCGTTTCACCAGGGTTTGTGAGTTATCGCCAGGAATACTTTTTGACTGCCAGGGCGACCGCGAGGGTCGCCCGTACAATACCAATTGCCTGTTTTACATGGAAACGTATATTGTACGGGCGACCCTCGCGGTCGCCCTGGCAATCATCGCCCCAAAACGCCTCGATGGCAGATCGATGACCACACCGTATCAAGTTCTGCCGTTGGGACAGCGAAAAGTGCAACTTTGCCACCATTTTTGCGTAATAACTGCAGAGCCGGGATGGTCGTCACCTGGCAGAAATTTTCTTTGTGGTCTGCGAGGGTACATCTATGGATTTCATGAGAATGCTAACCGACAACTTCTGGACGATGGTCGTGCTGCTACTTTTTATCATTAGCGTCGTGAGTATCGTCCTCGGCATCTTTCTAGAGGCATATAAAACCAGCATCAAGGCCGGCCAGAAGAGGATGGAACTGCGCAACGAGGAGCTGCGTTTACGGCTCATGCTGGACCAGCAGAAAAAAGAGGACCAGGCCGGTTCACCACCTGCAAATCATTCCTTGCCCAAAGAGCCATCCTGGGAGGAACAATCCCAAATCAGTTACGAGATGGGATACCAGCAAAGAGGGTAAGCATCAAACCACACTACCATATACTCTTGTTGAATGCGCCAGAGGGTTATCGCGAAAACCTGGGGACGCTGCCCGAAGGCGTCGAGGTATTCACCGAGGGCAAGGGTCCTTTTGACATGGTACATTTATTCGTCCAGCAGAGGGCTGAGCTGCAAGACAAAGCCCCAGCAGCGATAGAGGCGGTGAAGCCAGATGGATTGCTCTGGATATCCTACCCTAAAAAAACCTCAAAGGTACCTTCCGATTTATCGCGCGAGGTCATGTGGGAAGTTGTCATAAAGTTCGGTTGGCAGGCTGTGACACAGATTTCTATTGACGAGGTGTGGTCGGCGCTGAGATTCCGCCCCGCTAGCCTCTATTCCTAAAAGAGAAGAAGAAACTCTCCACTACTCTTCCGCGTGATACAGATGTAGAGCCAACTCTACTTTCTCCCGCGTGTCTGGGAGGAATATATTCTGTGCAAAGAAAGAGTAGTTTTATGAACAATTCACCATATTCATCATTATCACCTCTACGCAGGTGGACGATTGTCCTGTCTTTGATCGCTATCTATCTCATTGTCTCGATCATCATCGGCTTGCTTGCCCCGCATCCAGATTTCGCCTCGCTCTACATCAACATCCTGGCAAGTCTTGCCATCATAGGCGGCATGCTGGGTCTTCTCATCTATCTTGCTCGCCAACTGAACTTCCCTCTCCCCTCGTTCCTACAGATACCCGAAGGTATGCGCGATCAGAACTGGCGGCTCCTGTTCATGTCTTTAGCCGCCATCGCTTTGCCTCTGCTAATTATCCTGACCAGGAGGGCATTGTTCCACCAATAGAGACATGTTTTTGAGAGCCACATTCTTATCTACTCTTTCTTCTTTGCCAGGCTCCTAAGGCTTTCGCGGCTGATAGGTGAGGATCACGGTCCCTGTCCTGGTCGTTTTTGCAGAGAGGAGTGTCAATCTGTTGAGGCTGCCCCCATTCTCGAAGAGGCGCTTTCCGCTGCCCACAACCACAGGGTGGACCAGCAGTATCAGCTCATCCAGAAGGCCCTGTTCGAGGAGGGAGGAGACGAGGGTGGGACTTCCGGCGGTGCCAATGTTCTTTCCTGGTAGTTGCTTCAGTCTGGCGATTTCCTGGGCGAGATCTCCCTTGATCAGTGTCGAGTTCTTCCATTCTTCGACACTGTCCAGGGTGGTCGAGAAGACGTACTTGGGTGTAGAGTTAATGAAGCTTGCAAACGGTTCATCAGTAGCGGTAGGCCAGTAGGATGCCCACTCCTGATAGGTCACTCGCCCCAGCAGGACAGCGTCCTGGGAGGTGAGCTGTTCCATC
>VBHV01000600.1 GCA_005881995.1 Chloroflexota bacterium
AGGTAGAAGATCGCAGTCCTTTCAGCAGAAACGTCCGTAGGAAAAGCGAGGAAGACATCATGATTACTATGACTTCAACCATCAGACAGCCCAGCGCCTTTTTGCCTGTCGCAATGTCGTTGGTTGCCCTCGCCCTGGTGCTCGGTCACGTTGCTCTTTTCGGCGTTGTCCATGAGGCCGATGAGGGAACGGCTGCTCATCTCTGGCAGATCCTCATGGCTGCGCAGCTACCGATCGTGGCGTTCTTCGCTCTCAAGTATGTACCGCAGAAACCAAAGCAGGCGCTGCTCATCCTCGCACTCCAAATGGTTGCTGCCCTTACTGCTTGTGCCCCGGTTTTCTTCCTCAAATTATAGCTTCATCCCAACCATTGCTGGCTTCCTACTTCATTAAATTGAGGATGAGCCTGTTTTTTTCAAGTATCAAAAACATATGATCCCTCAGTCAATGAAACATATTCCTACGGATGCTCGTGTACCAATTGGTTATCCCCAATCTCAGGGATGGCATTTAAACAAGAAGTCTGTAGTACGATACTCAGAAGAGAGAAAGGCACCCTGATGAATTTTGACCTTGGACAGATGACTCAAGTATTAGACCATGTTCCCTATCCGATTGGCAAATCTCACCTCGTTCAATTTGCACAACAACACGGGGCGAATGAACAGATCATGGGTATGCTTGAACACCTTCCTGAGAAAACATTCAACTCTTCGCAGGAAGTGAAGGATGCCCTTGGTGGTTTGGGCAATCTGGGAAATCTCGGAGGGTTCAAATTCTAAGGAAAGCGAAGCAATAGGAGCTGAAACAAAGACAATTGACTTGCTAGATGAAGACTAGCTCTCCCCTGTTGACGGTAGTTGGCAGGGGATGCATCGTATTTCGGGATGGATTGAGCCATCGGGCATGGTTGCGCCTTTTATCCTAGTGAATAGGCGAACGATTACCGGCGAGGGATGACATGCCCACCATTGAATTCTAGGTATGGCGTCTTGGTAGCCAATTCCTGCATAAATCTCCCCTTGTCTTTGGGGGCGATATAGACAAACGCTGCCCCTCCCCATTCGTTCAGGTAATCCACTCGTAAACGATCAAGTGACAAAGCAAATGACAAGCCGCCAAATTTTCCCAAAGAGTGGTCGGGAACCACGTGTTGAATGGAGGTAAGCGGTATGTTGACCCGCATGACTCCACTGCGAATCCGTAAAAGAGGAGGAGCGATCTCATAATCCGTGGGAAAGATGAGGATGAACAAGAACACATCTACCAAGACGAAAGTGAAAAAGACGAACCAGAGACCTACTGTGGCGGGGTGGATCAGCAAGAAGATTCCCCACACAAGAGGCAGCAGAAAAACAATCCCTAGGATTGCCATCACCAGTATGCTTACCTTCGAGCGATATCTCATCTTTTTTCTCCCTCGCAGTATTCTGATGGCATCTAACTTCTCACTCATTTTGAGCAATGAAACGTCATCCTTTTCGCTGTATTATATCTCAAGAAGTTTGACGAAGTTTTTGTCAAGTGAATTTTTGCTCATCCCCAAATGAAGTGTGTCCTCTTACTTCGTTTTCAGGCCAGAACGACATCTAGCGTGGGAGAAAATAGGGAATCAAAAAATGACCTGGGATGACTTGAAATTCATGGAACAGGAGGGTATCGAAGAGGTGATCTGTTCCATTTTGTCCTAGTATAGACTGTTTTGTGATAATCGTTGCAGAAAAAGATCGCGCAGCTTCATCAGCTGTTGGTGCTGGTTCCTATTCAGATGCTGGAGAAGAAAGAGAGCCGTTCGTAGCTCTTTTGATTCTCGTATCAATTGCAGTGAGGTGACTTGCAACTGCTTCGACTCGCTCAGAAGCGCTTCTAACAACAGTGCTGGTTGTATGTCTGACTTGCTTTCCAGTGCATTTCCTGTATCCATCTCTTCCTCGCTGTTCCTCACCTGGCTTCGATACTCACCGAAATACTAATTTCTTGCAGAAAGTATACCACCCGACTCCTCTCTCTTACTCTTGCAAACTGATTTCCTCCGGCTTGAGAAGCGAGTTAAGCATGTAAAAAAATCTGTTATGAGGTTGCAGCTGATTGCTTGCTGATTCTCCTCACGTTGTGGTGGTACAATTTGACCACTGTTCGGGCTTGATAGCCCTAAAGCGCTTTCCTATATGACCGTATGATGACACGTGATACCGCTATCAAACGTGTCTAAGAGAGTATCTGTACAGAAACGGAGAAGCAACATGCCCGGACACGACATCATCGTTATTGGAGCCTCGGCCGGCGGCGTAGAGGCCCTTGTAAAATTGGTTGGACAGTTTACATCCTGAGTCGTTCAGGTCGGCTTGAAGCGGTACACCCCCGGAATGGGGAAAGCATCGCTCCAGGGTGCATCTATATAGCTCCGCCGGATCATCATATCTTAGTTGCGCGCGGGTATGTCCGTGTCGTACGCGGGCCGAAGGAAAACCGGCACCGGCCCGCCATCGACCCACTCTTTCGCTCTGCGGCCCTGGCGTATGGCCGGCAAGTAGTCGGGGTGGTGCTGACAGGCGCGCTGGATGATGGCACTGCCGGACTCTATGCCATCAAGCAGCGCGGTGGCATTGCTATTGTTCAGAACCCGAAAGAGGCTCTCTATCCCAGCATGCCCAGGAGCGCTTTGGAGCACGTCAACATCGATTATTGCCTATCGCTATCCGATATTGGACCGCGATTAGAACGCCTGGCCCATCAACAAGCTGGTGAGGAAGGAGCGTACCCCGTGCCAGAAGATATGGAAGAGGAAGTCAAATATGTCGAGATGAATCTAGATAACGCCGTATTTTCCACCAATGAGCGAGTGGGAAAGCCTTCAGCCTTTTCCTGCCCGGAATGCGGCGGCGTACTCTGGGAACTCCGGGATCAAGATTTACTGCGATTTCGCTGCCGCGTTGGCCACGCCTTCTCCGTTGAGAGCGTTGAGGCGGCGCAGGTTGAGCAACTCGAAGATGCATTGTGGACCGCGCTCAAAACGTTGGAAGAGAACGCCAGCCTATCGCGCCGCATGGCGAAACGAGCGAGCGAACGTGGCCAGAAAAGCCTTGTAAGGCTCTATGAAGAGCGGGTGCGAGGCGCTGAACAACGCGCAAGGCTCATCCAGCAGGTCTTCGAGAAGGAGAAACCGGTCAGCATTCCAGAGGCCGCCATCGGACAGGCATCTGAATAGTGACGCCTGCCAGGGCGACCCGGGCGGCCAGGGCGACCGCGAGGGTCGCCCGTACAATATACGGGGACGTGGAACACAGGCAAGTTGGTATTGTACGGGCGACCCTCGCGGTCGTCCTGGCCGCCCTGGAAGTCAAATTGTCTTCCTGGTAATCATTCACAGACCCTGGTGTCGCTGTTGAAATAAGCTTGACATATGAGGGCTGCGCAGATATAGTGTAACTGAATTCAGCACGCAACTTTTCCTATCTGTTTTTCCAGTGCTGGCGTACTTATTTATACGCGCGGGAGCATGTGATGAGTGAAGAACTTCTCCAGGGTGAGAAAAAGAATATAGATGTCAATCTCGGTGAACTCGTAGTGGTTGGCTCCTCTGCCGGAGGCGTCGAAGCGCTCTCAGTGCTTGTGAGTAACCTGCCCTCGGA
>VBHV01000601.1 GCA_005881995.1 Chloroflexota bacterium
CTTGTGGTATCCGTCGGCCAGAATTGGCCTATGAGGACACCCAATCATGCCTCTTGTTCCTTGCCAATTTCCCAGAGAAAGTGTACAATCTCAGGCATTCACCTGCTCAACTTCACAAAGGGGGATGGATACTGTGCAAGGCATTCTCATCTTCATCATGCAGTTGGTACGCTTGTGTCTTCGATCGCTCCATCACCGCTACCTCGCTTGGATCAAGCCAGACACCTCCTCCCTCTTGCTGGGGACGCTGACCGACCTTGCCAGAGGTAAGTCCGAACTGGTCGCAGAAAATGCCCTCCTGCGCCAACAAGTGATCATCCTGCGTCGACAGGTGAAACGACCTGCCTGTACCAAGACGGACCGCATGCTCCTGGTCCTGCTGGCAAGCATGGTACACACCTGGAAACAAGCCCTGTTCATCGTTCAGCCAGAGACGCTCCTGAGGTGGCATCGCCAGGGCTTCAAGCTCTTTTGGAGATACAAGTCGAGGGCAGCTTCTCTCGCGCCCAGGATCTCCCAGCAGACCGTGGACTTAATCAAGGAAATGGCCAGGGACAATCGCCTGTGGGGAGCAGAACGCATCCGGGGCGAATTGCTTAAGGCTTCAGCATCCGCGTCTGCAAGAGGACCATTCAGAAGTACATGAGGGATACTCGATCACCGCGACAGCGAGGACAGACCTGGGCTACCTTCCTGCAGAACCATGCCAAAGACATCTGGGCGTGTGATGCGCTTGCAGGTCACAGACCTCTTCTTTCGTTCCCTGTTCGCCTTCTTCATTATCGATCTGCACTCACGCAGAGTCATCCATGTGGGCGTCACTCGCTCTCCTACCGATGCCTGGACGACGCAACAACTGCGGGAAGCAACTCCCTTTGGACAATCGCTGAAGTATCTTATTCGTGATCGTGATAGCAAGTTTGGACCTAATTTCGAACGTGTGGCCGTAACCAGCGGCATCAAGATTCTGAAAACACCGTATCGCACGCCACGCGCCAATGCGATCTGTGAACGCTTTCTGGGCAGTGTGCGCCGCGAATGTCTCGATCATCTGCTCATCTTGCAAGAGAAGCAGCTCCAGCGCGTCCTCAATGCATACGTAGACTACTTCAACCGGTCCAGGCCGCATCAAGGGATCCAGCAGCAGATCCCTGACTCCTTTGGATCCTCTCGTACTACATCGCAAGCCGGAACCAAGGTGGTAGCTCATCCCATCTTAGCAGGTCTGCACCATGACTATCGAAAGGCGGCTTAAAGCGGGGGCGTCTGCGCCGAGCATGCATGAGAGAGTTGAGGAGTGCACGGGTATCATCGTCGATGGTCCACAGACCTTTGAAAGAAGACCATTGGTCCTGCATGCATCTTGCTTCCGAAAGCCTAGGCTGTCAGAAATCTCCATTCTTCTTGCCAGATGCAGATTTTCTCTCTGACAGAGGGAGTGGAACCTTTCCTTTGTCTCTCCATCAAGTCGCGTGCGCCTAGAAAAGGGGAATCGGGGAGGGAAAATTGACCCTTTGGCCAACGGATGTTCCTACGAGTCAGCACGGCTGACGCAAGCATGCTCTCTCCATCGTGCAAAACAGGCCAATTTCCTGAACAGATGTCCGAAGTAGCCAGCACACGACCTCGGGTTGGTAACCGGCGGCGCTGAGCACGGCGATCAGATCGGGCACATGGATGACGTCCTTCCCCGTTCTGAGATCAACCACGATGCTCGCCTGCTTGCGGCCCATAAGCTCCTCCTCTTACGCTCGCTGCTGAGCGGTTCCTCTGAGCAAGACACGGGAGAGGGCGCTTACGGGTTTCAGACCACACTTCCGGCTGTCTCATTGAGCAACAAGTACAGTCATTGGCCACTATCTCCCCAATGTGAAGTATTTCGCTTGCACTGTATGCCCCCGTTTATAGCAATGCAAAGCAATGGAATTTCCACTGGCGTGCTGCTCCCCTATGTTTCTCAGGAGCAGAGCCAGGGCAGACGGTGATCGCAGCTTTCCAGGATGTTTGGGGGGGAACCGAGCGATGAGGAAGACAGGGTCTACCTTCTGATCCCACACCTGGCTACTGGCGGAGTTTTCCCATGCGCGCCAGCAACCCACGTCCTTCTGGCGCAGGGTGCCAGGCACCAGCCCCAGCGAACTGTGGGTGAGCAAGGGATTGAGCTGCTCCGCGGTGGGACCGCGAGCGATCAGCTCTTCCGCGTTAGCATCCTCGGCGAGAGCAGCGTAGACCACGCGTTTGATGCCGACAAAGGAGATGGCTGATGGTCAACTTCTCACGAGCTGGCGCCTGATTACCTGCAAGGCTATGGCGCGACAGGCAGACAAGAGTGGCTCATGCTTCTTTTCAGCATCGATGGTTGTTTTTCTTGCACGTGTGGTACACTACGTTCACGAAGAAAGGTGGGAACACGTGGCGCTGATCCGCCTCGCCTCTTTTTCAGAGTAGAAGAGTATCTGGAACTCGACCGTGATAGTTTAGATATCCGCTACGAGTACCTTGATGGCGTCGTCTCAGGACTAGACGCTCATGGGAGACTGCCCGAAAAGGAGGGAGCATCCGCATGGCAGAGACGCTGGTCGCCAAGCTTCTCCGTGCTCACCTGGCAGGTGGTTCGCTTGCGTCAGGCGAAGAACTCCAACTGCGTGTGGATCAGGTGCTGCTGGAGGACTACACCGGCACGATGGCTTGCCTCCAGTTCGAGGCACTTCACGTCGACCGCAT
>VBHV01000602.1 GCA_005881995.1 Chloroflexota bacterium
CACAGCTATGATCGTGAAGCCATGTAAAACCATCCTGTAGACGAACAAGGTGAATACCAGGCCAATGAGAAGGGCAACAAGAGAACCGCTCGAAGGGATCAAAAGCAGCAAGCCACTGATCGTTACCAGGGGTACCGTACACAAAAGTAAACAGTAGGCATGTTCTAGAAATGTGCCTTGTCCACGCGACAACCTGCTAAACAGGTAAGCGGTAGCAAGCCCGATAAAGAAGCTTGCCAGGATAAAGGTCATACCGTTATAGGGTGGAGGCAGAAACTTAAAAGGTTGAGCAGAGCCGAGTTGCAGGGCAGTGACTGAATGAAGCGCAGAAGTCGGGATGAAATGGGCCAGGTAGCTCAGCACGACCGTAATGACGACGAGTACATAGAACTGGAAAAAGACAATCCCCCAATGCGCTTTCCCCTTTTCTTCACGAAACGTTTGCACCGATGGCCTGCATAAGACCTTGAGGTATTGACGAGGTAATTGCCAGATAGCTTGGCTGAATGAGAGAGGTTTGTGGCTTGCCATTTGCTGTTCCATGCGCGTTCTCCTGATCGGTCTCTATATATTCTTTATTAAGCGCGATAAGAGGGCATACGTATTTTATTGAAAGCAGTTCTTCTGATTATACGCTGAGCACATGGAAAAGTTGGGGTTGGATTTGAGAATCATTTCATAAATAGCGCGTCCAGGTGTTCCCGCACAAAATCTTGCTCTTCAGGGTAAGGCAGCAGCGCGACGGCTTCAGAGGGAGAGAACCAGCCGACCTGGATGAATCCCAGATCTGTCGGAGTTTGGATCTGGCCATCATCCAACGCGTAGGCAAGGTAGAAATGTATCGTCTTATGTACAACATCGCCGTTGCTTTTTTCCGACTTGCGCAGGATGGTACCGAGGTGTTTGATCAATTGCACGTTGGCAAGGCCAGCCTCCTCGTGAATTTCACGCAGAGCGGCCTGTTCAACCGTTTCGCCTGCTTCGACATGGCCTTTCGGCAATACCCACGTTTTAATGGCCCGTTGGTGTTGTGCCAGTGCGATCTTGAGTTCTCCATCAACTTCGCGCAGGATGATCGCGCCTGCTGAAGTAGCTGTTCTCAAAGCCATGATTGCTTCCTTCTGTGGGGTTCGCTCATGCCCTTACTGCAGGTACTGGTAAGCAGGCAAGGTCAAAAATTCGACGAACTGCTCACTGGTAATGATTGAATCCAGTATATCAGATGCAGTCTGGAATTTGCGGCGGGAAAATTGCTCTTCGCCAATCGAGGCACGAATTTTCGCCAGTTCGTCGTTCAGCAGTTCGCGGAACAGGTCGATTGTCACCTTGCGCCCGTCGTCGAGGACGCCTTTGGGGTGGCGGATCCATTCCCAGATTTGCGCCCTGGAAATTTCAACGGTAGCGGCATCTTCCATCAGGTTATTGATGGGAACGCAGCCCGAACCGCGCAGCCACGATTCCAGGTATTGCAGGCTGACGCTGATGTTGGTGCGCAGTCCTGCTTCGGTAATCGTGCCATCGGGAATCTTCAACAGGTCGGCTGCCGTGACATGCACATCTTCACGTTTGCGATCAATCTGATTGGGGCCTTTCATCACCGCGTCGAATTCTTCCATTGCGATAGCGACCAGCCCAGGATGCGCTACCCAGGTGCCGTCATGACCGTCTGTGGCCTCGCGCTTCTTATCGGCGCGCACGCGGGCCAGCGCCTCTTCGTTGGCTTTTGGATCGTTCTTGATGGGGATCTGCGCCGCCATCCCTCCAATAGCATGCGCGTTGCGCCGGTCGCGCGATCTGGAAGAATATAATCTGGGATGTTGCGGAACTTTTTGATAGCGCTGAAGATGTAATCCCAGCGACCACAGTTCAACCCTGCCGAGTGCTCACGCAGTTCGTAAAGGATTTCATCCATCTCGAAGGTTGCCAGGATGGTCTCAATCAGCACGGTAGCTTTGATGGTTCCCTGGGGAACGCCCAGTTCCTGCTGCGCCAGCACAAACACGTCGTTCCATAGGCGTGCCTCCAGGTGATTTTCCAGCTTGGGCAGGTAAAAGTATGGGCCGGTCCCCTTATCGATCAAGGTTTTAGCATTATGGAAGAAGTAGAGGGCAAAATCGAAGATGCCGCCAGAAATGGGCTTCCCATCCATCAAGACATGCTTTTCGAACAAATGCCAACCGCGCGGTCGCACAAGCAGCGTGGCCGTCTTCTCATTGAGAGTATATTGCTTGCCATCTGGATTGCTAAATGTAATTGTGCGGTTGACGGCATCACGTACATTGATCTGACCTTGAATCGCGCCTTCCCAGGTGGGGGCAAACGAATCTTCAAAATCGGCCATAAAGACTTTCGCCCCGGAGTTCAGGGCATTGATCACCATTTTGCGCTCGACCGGGCCGGTGATCTCGACGCGCCGGTCTTGTAGATCAGCTGGCACAGGCGTAATCGTCCAGTCACCTGAGCGGATATGTTCGGTTTCGGGCAAGAAATCGGGCATCTTGCCCGCATCGATCTCGGCCTGACGCTGTGCCCTGCGCTGCAAAAGCTCCTCGCGCCGGCCACTAAAGGCACGTACCAGCGTGGCGACAAAGTTCAGAGCTTCGGGTGTCAATATCTCAGCAAATTCAGGTGTAATCTCACCCTTGATCTCGAGGTTTTGAAAGGAAGGTTTACTAGTTGTCATCGGGGTGGTCCTTTCGCTGGTATTGCGTGATGCCATCGGATGTTATCCAATAGTATTCTATCATATCTGTAGGGGCGGGAGAGGAGTGGAAGGGCGGTGGGGACGCTTGCGTCGCCCGTCGTGGTATCAACGACATGCCAATCTTAAGATTAACCATATCAGGCACGTCGGACGACGCAAGCGTCCCCACCGCCCTTCCGTACTACCCCCGCCCCTACAGAGAGGCGGAGGTGGATCAGCTTGTGATCAAACGAATTGCTCTGCTTCTGTCGAGCCGGTAAGGGCGGTAGTCGAGGACATCCCGCCGGAGATCACCTGGGCCACTTCGTCAAAGTAGCCGGTGCCGACCTCGCGCTGGTGTTTGGTTGCGGTATAGCCGTAGTTTTCGAGGGCGAACTCAGCCTGCTGCAGCTTGGAGTAGGCCGCCATACCATGCTCGCGATAGCCCTTTGCCAGTTTGAACATGCTGTAGTTGAGGGCGTGGAAACCGGCAAGTGTGATAAATTGGAACTTATAGCCCATTTTTGCGAGTTCGTGCTGGAAGCTCGCAATCGTTTCGGGATCAAGCTTCTTGCGCCAGTTAAAGGATGGTGAGCAGTTGTAGGCCAGCATCTTGCCGGGGAATTGCTCGTGAATTTCGTCGGCGAAGCGCTGCGCCTCCTTCAGATTCGGCTCTGCCGTTTCGCACCAGATCAGGTCACAATACGGCGCGTAAGAAAGTCCTCTGGCAATGGCGTTACTCAGTCCGCCCCGCATCTTGTAGAACCCCTCGGCTGTGCGCTTCCAGGTGAGGAATTTGTGGTCAACCGGGTCGATGTCGCTGGTGATCAGGTGCGCGCCGTTAGCATCGGTGCGCGCAACGACAAGGGTAGGAACGCCCATGACATCAGCAGCTAAGCGCGCGGAAACGAGGTGCTTGATGGCAGACTGTGTGGGAATTAAGACTTTTCCGCCCATGTGCCCGCACTTTTTCTCAGAGGACAATTGATCTTCGAAATGTACGCCTGCCGCGCCTGCTTCGATCATAGCTTTCATGAGTTCGAAGACGTTAAGGGGACCGCCAAAGCCGGCTTCCGCGTCGGCTACGATGGGTGCAAACCAGTAGGTATCACCATTGCCTTCGGCGGTTTGAATCTGGTCTGCTCGCTGCAGCGCCTGGTTGATGCGTTTGACGACGTTCGGTACGCTATTTGCCGGATACAGGCTCTGATCGGGGTACATTTGCCCGGAAAGGTTTGCATCAGCTGCGACCTGCCATCCGCTCAAATAGATGGC
>VBHV01000603.1 GCA_005881995.1 Chloroflexota bacterium
GAGTCACGAGAAGCCAAAAAGACAAGTGTTGTTCGAAGTGATTGTTTTCCTCTCAGAAAGGTTCTGAGGCAAGCATGCGCTCCTGGATAAGACCACGAGCGGCCAGAATTCGCTCTAGTGCTGCTATATGCTCAAGCGTTGGCGGAAGGAATACTGGAGCCCTGCTCCAACAAACGCAGCATCTCTTTCTTGCCACGCTGCAGCATGCCGACGAACTCTTCGTTGGCAGGGCCGCGCGCCTTCCAGCGTTTCATTACGTCATCCCATGTGCAAGCGCCATCTTCGAGCAGCCAGTGTTTGGCTTTGGCATCGAAATGCGCGGGGAATGGGCAGTCGATCACATATTTTTGCTGTGCTTCATCGTAGTGCGCCGGAACTTTGAGGTGCAGTTCCTCGCACAAGGGTACTGCGGTAGACATCCATATCTGGCGCAGTTCGTCGTTGCTATGTCCTTTGAAGCCGTATTCGAGCTGCTCGCCGTGCTTTTTCAGATCATCCGGCAGGCCAAACCACTCGACGGTCAGCAGGAACATCCAGTCCACGGCCTTTTGCAGGGCTTCGTGACCGCTATTATCCTGGTTCAGTTTGCGCATACCCTGTTCGCCGTGCCGCAGGTGAAAGGTTTCTTCTTTATCTACCTTGACGAGGGCGCGTTTCCAGGGGCCAAAGGTGGTGCTCTGATAGACATCGCCGAGCAGCGTGTACCCCGCCCGGTCATAGAAGGCATTGGCGACGATCAGTTCTACCCAGCTATCCAGGGGAACATCAAAGGCATAGGGGTACTTAAAGTTGCGCGGCTCGCGCTCAAAGATCAAGGTTTCTGTGTCTACACCCAGGTCCCGCAGCAAACGATACGCAATATGCGCGTGTCCCAGCTCATCCTGAATAATCGAGATCGCTGAGCCAAAATTATTCAAATTGGGAGCATACACGGCAGCATGATAATACGCGGGCGCGCTGATGAGTTCGGTATCCGCCGACACGGTCAGAATGCGCTTCATCCCTTCCAGATAGATGGGACTCATGTGATCGATGGACTCGATGAGTTGCTGCTTACGGATGCGGCTTAGCAGAGCCTCTTCGCTCTGTAAGGCGGTAGTGGTCATCTGGATATAGCTCCTTGCTTGAAGGACATTCCTGCTAGCTTTACACTTCTATGAAGATACCAAATTGTATGTTGCGAGCAGAGAAAATGTCAAGCTAGATGCTATATCCCCATAATGACATAAATATAGTGGCGGGTCTCATACGGTAGGCAATTCATCCAGTTGGCGGCTCCACAGGCATTCACGGCATATTGTACGGTACCGCTGCCTCCATTATAGGCCGCCAGGGCCTTTGCGTAATCCCCGCCATAATTTCTGGCATAACTGGCCATCAGCTGGGCCGCTCCGCGCAGTGCCTGTATAGGATCCCAGGGATTGACGCCAAGACCGGCGGCGGTCCCTGGCAGAAATTGCGCGATACCTACAGCCCCTGCCGGAGAAACAGCTTTTGGGTTGAAGCCACTCTCCTGGTTGA
>VBHV01000225.1 GCA_005881995.1 Chloroflexota bacterium
CAGGGCATGACGGTGGTCGAGGCAGCACAGGCGAGTGGCAAATTGTTGATGGAAGCGTTTATGTATCGTTTTCATCCCCAGACCGTCTGGGCATTAGAGCAGGCGCAAGCTGGACGCATCGGGAACATCAAGCTGGTGCGCTCCTCGTTCTCCTTCAATATCCTGCTCCCGCCGCGTCCGCGCGATATCCGCTTGCAGGCAGCGCTTGCGGGCGGCTCGCTGATGGATGTTGGTTGCTACCCCATCAATTTCTGCCGCGCCGTATATGGCCACTCACCTTCCACCGTTGCCGCTCGTGTCTCCACACCAGGCCCGCGAGAAGTAGAACTCGCAGCCAGCGCCGTCCTCGACTTCGGCGGAGGACGTTTCGGCCTGATCGATTCAAGCTTTGAAATCCCGACGCGCCAGGTATCGGAAATCATCGGCGATCAAGGAACAATCACCATCCCCGTACCCTTTGTGCCAGGAGATGCCGATACCGAGGTAGTGCTGAGCATAGAGGGGCAGATCATTCACCAGCGCATCACCCACGTTGACCAGTACCGGCTAGAGGTCGAACACTTCGGCACCTGCATCCGCACAGGCGCGCAGCCCGCCCTCAGCCTGGCCGAAACCATCGATAACCTCAGAACCATCGAGGCCATCTACCAATCCGCCGGACATCCCTGGCCCCTGGTTTAGTCTTCTATATATGTGCGAACCCATGTACGAGCAATGCCAATAAAATCAGGAGCGCAGCCAGAAGATTGCCATTGAAATTAGCCGCCATCAGTTTGAGGTAGTGCTTGAGATCACCTCTAGCATCGCGTAAGCTCAACTGCACCGGAATGATGGTCAGCGCGGCGAGGATGCTGTACCAGGGGAAAACCTGTAAGAAAGCATCGATAACAATTGTGATAGCGATCAATAGCAGCAGCAGGGCGCCCACGATGCGCGCCCCATCTTCGCCCAGCGCGACCACCGGCGTCGTCTTCTGGACGGCTTTATCGGCGCGCCAGTGCAGGAAGTGATGGAAGTACAGCACCGTCATCGTATACAATCCGATGGGCAGCGAGGCCAGAATAGCAACTGGGGTAATAGTGCCTGACTGCACATAGAACGAGCCAACCAGTGGTAAAATACCAAACGAGATCAGGATATCCAGTTCGCCAAATCCACGCCCAATATACGCCAGCCGCAATGGTGGCGCGACATAAAAGAAGGCCAGCAAAAAACCAACCGCGCCAAAGACTATCGCGTAGGGACGATAGAAGCTCAATATCACGCCGCAGATCAGCGCAACCGCGAAGCAACCCAGCGCCAGCACGCGGTAGTTTTTGAGCGTGAGCTTCTCGTTCAGCAGAAATTGCGAGCCGGTGACCACCGTTGTCCCCTGGGCAACAATGTCCTGCGCGGCCTGGTCGGCTCCCGCCCCAAAATCAAACACATCGTTGATGACGTTCGCGCCCAGGTGTGCCGCCAGCGCGCCTATCAGCGTCAGTACAAATAATCCCCATTGAAAGTGGAATCCTTGCTGCCAGGCCAGTACCGCGCCAATGACTACCGGAGCGATCATCACAGGGAGAGTGCGCGCACGCGTGGTTTGCAGAAAAAGTTGCAATTTGCTCATACATTCTGTTCCTCTGTACATATCATAGTGCTGGCGTACCAATTGCGCTGGAAACTATCATACAAAAAGAAAGCGATTGAGCGGAATAACAACATAGTTCATCTCCGCTCAATCGCCAGGAAAGGGTGTACCTGCTATTTTTCAATAGGGGCGCCGATCAGGCTGCCCCACTCGGTCCAGGAGCCATCATAGTTGCGTACCTTGGGGTAGCCGAGCAAGTAGTGCAGGACATACCAGGTATGGCTGCTGCGCTCGCCAATGCGACAATACGCCACGACTTCTTTGTCGGCTGTGACGCCCTTGCCCGCGTACAAAGCGCGCAGTTCGTCCGCCGATTTAAACGTGCCATCTTCGCGTACCGCCATTCCCCAGGGGATATTCGCCGCACCGGGAATGTGACCACCTCGCTGCGCTCCCTCCTGTGGCAGATTGGCGGGGGCCAGCAGTTCGCCGCTGTATTCGCCAGGTGAACGTACATCTACCAGCGCCACATCTGGCTCTCCAAGCTGACTCAGAATTTGGTCGCGAAATGCGCGGATATCGTCCCTGGATTCCTGTGCATGGTAACTGGTGCGAGCATAGGATGGAACGTCGGTCGTGATCTCCCGCTTATCGGCGAGCCACTTGACCCGTCCGCCATTCAACAGGCGCACATCCTCGTGCCCATAGTACTTGAGTATCCACAAGGCCCAGGCCGCGAACCAGTTGTTGTTATCCCCGTACAGCACGATCGTCGTATCATTGCTGACACCTGCACCACTGAGCAGCTCTTCTAACTGCCCCTTGTTCACAGGCGCGCGCACTACCTGGTCCTGCAGCTCTTTTTTCCAGTTGAAGCCAACCGCGCCGGGAATATGTCCCTGCTCATAGGCCGATGTATCAACATCAACCTCAATCAATCGCACCTTTGGATCGTGCAAATGAGCTTCCACCCAGTCAGCGTCTACCAGAACTTCTGGATGAACATAACCTTTGTTTTCAGACATAACCACTCCTTTTTGTTGTGTACAAGAGAAATACCCGATATGCCTGCCTTTTACTAAATGACAAACGGCACATCTATTCTAAGGCATCAGCACCTTTCAAGTAAACAATACCGGCGGAGATAATATTCCCAGCAGGTATTGATTACATTTGTTTTTGTCATACAATGGACGGGTGAGTGTGGGCGGTTTATCATTTCCCCAGAATCTGGCATATGTCGGCAACCTGGCGGCTATACAAAACTCTTCAATGGAGAAATTTCTATGAATTTATACCATTTACGTGTATTTCAAACGGTAGCTGAGCATGAACATATCACGCGCGCGTCGGAAGATCTCTTCCTCAGTCAACCCGCCGTGACCAAAATAATCCAGCACCTGGAACAAGAAACCGGGCTTGAGTTGATCGAACGCCATGGAAGGCGTATTGTACTCACGCACGCCGGGAAAGTCTTGCATAACTATGCGCGCCGCCTGTTTGCCCTGGAGCGGGAAATGGAAGATGCCCTGGCAACCCTGCAGGAGGTTGAGGTAGGTGAAATCAAGCTTGCCGCCAATACCACCACCGGCGTCTATTTCCTGCCGCCGATCGTAGCCCGCTTTCGCGCGCGCTACCCGCAGGTGGTCCTGAGCATTACCATTCTCAACTCCCATGAAATCATTGAACAGACCTTGAACTGGATTCTCGATTTTGGGCTGGTAGAGGGCGATCCATCGACCTTTCCAACCCCGTTACAGGCTCAGGCCTTCGCCAAGGATGAACTTGTCCTCGTGGTTGCGCCTGGACATCATTGGAGCGCCATGCAGGAGTTGAAGCCGGAGATGTTACGTGAGGGAGAACTATTGCTGCGTGAACAGGGGAGCGGCATCCGCGAATCTATAGAACAGGCTTTGCTGCAACACGGCGTGCATATCAGCCCATTGCTTACGCTGCCGGATAATGAGGCTATCAAGCAAATGGCCATGAGCGGGGTTGGAGCCGCCATCCTCTCTGCGCTGGCGGTGAGGCGCGAGCTAGCGAGTGGCACCTTGATACGCATTCCCATCTCCGGAGTGGAACTGCGCCCCCAACTGAGCCTGGTGCGGCGCTCCGACAAGCATCTTTCGCGAGCAGCTCAGGCCTTTTGCGCCCTCCTGCCACTTGAGCAGGAGATGAACGAACTTGACCAGTCTGAGCGTGATGTATAATTTTTAAAGACCATAGTGGAAACATTCCAGGTTAATTTGAAAGGCGGCAGGTCAATGACGACAACTACCCGACCATCAACAACCAGGCATTCAGCCTATCCCCGACCTCGTATCGTTGGTGCAAACACCATGATACCCCTCTTCGACGGTAGTCTGCTGCGCTACGTCAACCTTGACAGCGCGGCCAGCACACCCCCGCTTGTCCGCGTGCAGCAAGCTGTCGATCATTTTGCTCCCTGGTATTCCAGCGTGCATCGCGGCGCTGGCTACAAATCGCGCCTTTCGACGCATCTCTATGAGCATGCCCGCGAAGTGGTCATGCGCTTTACGGGAGCCAATCCGTCAACGCACGAGGTCGTATTCGTGCGCAATACCACCGAAGCCCTCAATTTGCTGGCCCATCGTATCGTCCTCGAACCCGGCGAACTCGTGTTAACTACACGCATGGAACACCACTCCAACCTGCTACCCTGGTATCGCACTCCCCATGAATTTGTTGAATTGACGCCCGATGGATGCATCGACCTGGATGATCTTGAACGCCGCCTGATAGCCCACAAAGGCAAAGTGCGCCTGGTAACTGCCAGCGCCGCCTCCAATGTGACAGGGGTTTTAACCGATATGCACCACGTCGCTCGTCTTGCCCATGCGCACGGCGCCCTGGTCGCGGCAGATGTGGCTCAGCTCGCACCCCACCGCTCGCTCTCCATCGGCGCGCTGGGCGACCCGGAACGCATTGACATCCTGGCGTTTTCCGGCCATAAGCTCTACGCCCCCTATGGTTCCGGTGTCCTGATCGCTCCCGCCACTCTCTTTGCGGATGGCGAACCCATGCTGGTTGGGGGTGGAACCGTCTGTCTGGTGACGCGCTCCGGCGTAGCCTGGGCCAGTGGAGCCGATCTCGAAGAGGCAGGTTCCCCCAATGTCATCGGCGTTGTCGCGATGGCGGCAGCCTTAGAAGAGTTAATGCGCTACGGCATGCAGCGAGTAGCCGCGCACGAACGAGAGCTGACCCGCTATACCATCAAGCGTCTACGCGCCATCCCAGGTATCACCCTCTATGGTCCACCCTGGGACGCCCTGCTTGCTGGAACCCAGGATCGCCTGGGAGTATTCTCCTTTAACCTTGAGGGGCATTCCTACATCGAGGTGTCGTCAGTACTGGCCAATGAATGGGGTGTAGGTGTACGCAGTGGCTGCTTCTGCGCCCATCAATACGTCGCCTTCCTCTTAGGTATCTCCGATGAAGACTCCGCCGAGGCGCGTGATCGACTTGTCAAAGGTTTACCCGTTGACCTGCCCGGCATGGTGCGTGCCAGCATAGGCCTTGCCAACACCAAAGACGACATCGACCGCCTGATCGCAGGCTTGCAGGCTGTCACCCAGGGCGATATTCGCGCACAATACATCAAAACAGCTAGCGGCGACCTTGAGCCAGTAGGCGCAACTCACGAGTTTGCCGCCCACGGCGAACGTCTGTTATAACCGGTTGAACTTGTTTTGCGCTTGACTTTGTCATCCCATTGGAGTACCATAGCTACGTTTAGTAACGCTTGTTACTAGAACTACCTCACCCGTTGGGAGTTCTATTCATGCACGAACGTGAAGCTATACGCTGGTTACAACTGACCTATAAAGTACCTAGTGAGCCTTCACAAAAGCGCGTCTGGGTCTGGCGGCGGTTACAAAACCTGGGAGCATTTGCCCTGCAAAACTCCGTCTACCTGCTGCCGTTTTCAGAGGAGGTAGAGAAACAATTCCGCCAGCTCGCCCACGACATTCGCGAGATGGGCGGCGAAGCCAGTATCTTCTCCGTTGTCGCGCTCGATGCCGCGGATGAACGGCGTATCCTGCAAGTCATCACCGAAGCGCGCAATAACGAATATATCACTGTCATCAAAGTCTGTATGCGTTTCCTCTCGAAGGCCATGTCCGTCGTGGAGACCCAGGGCTGGAACGAGCAGGTTCACGCCGAATTTGCCGAAGTCCTGGAAAAGGTTCACGTACTCTTCCGGACAGCCAAACGCCACGACATGCTCGGCGTCCTGACCGCCACCAAACGCGCCGATGCCGCCGAGTCCCTCTCCGCCTGCGAGCAAGTCTTCCGCGTCCTCCTCGATCAAGAATACACGAAAGCCCGCCGCATCTTAGACCTGCACAGCAACCTGCTGCTCGTCCCCGCCGAGGGCGATATTGTGGGTATCAATAAACATCTGGTCGGTCAATCAGAGCAGAAACAGGCAAGCACAGGAGAAGAATCCGAGACTCCAGATTTGCCGATATAATATAAGAGAACTGTGCTCCGCTTCATAGCAAACAAAACAGATGCATCGTACACTATCTCCATGCAACCAAACGATACCTATCTACGTATAGGAAGATATAGACAACAATTTATTGATACTACTACAGTATCAAAAGGGAAATACCATGCAGAAACAACAATACGTTCGACAAAGCAGCGGCGCCAAAGCAATTGCCATTGATGCACGCGCACAACTTATCAAAATTCGCTTACTTCAACTCCTGGCAGTGATTCTCTCTGCCGCCTTTGCCTGGGGGCTTCATCTCATCTTTGCCCACTAACCAGGAAAGCGGCAGTAACTATAAAAAGAGGGCACCCTTCATGGGTGTCCTCTTGATTCTCACTCTATCTCCTCTCTTCCTCGCAGCCCAAAATGACGAATAGAAGTATAAAAGCCCTTGCAGTCTGCAATAAGAATGAGTACAATCATCGATATATCCCAATCCATTTCGTAGAAGCGGAAGAGAGCTTACCATGAATACACCCGTCCCTGGCCAAAAAACGCCAATTGCGGCACAGCCATCCCGCGATGCGGTTCCACGCCGTTTAATCGTCACTGCAGGAGTTGTGATCTTCGCCATTCGAGATTGGACGCTCTGGGTACTTTTACGCGATAGCCCCTGGGGTCCGCCAATGCGCCTTGTGCTAGGCACCGAAACGGTCACCGATGCAGTAGACCGCACCGTTGAGTCTGTATTGATGTGGCCTGCCGATGCGAGGCTCTTGCAATTGAAGGCAGGCTGGCAGGAGCAGCAAGTCTATGTCTGGGGAAGTTCGGAGCAAGGTACGGCTGTTTCGTTGATCCATAGTGTCCTGCTGCGCGCCAATCGCGATGAACTACGCCCCAACCTCCATATGCATTCGGTTCCCAGCCTGCGCGTCAGTTGGAAATCGGTAGCAAAAATTGAAACCGGTCAGCACGAGCTTGACGCAGAAGTGCATACCGTGCTAGATGCGGCCTTGCATACGCTGCGTTCACAGATACAGCGCGACCCCGAAATCGTGCTGCGCTACCTGTCGGATATGGGCGCGATGAGCCAGGCCAGCGATGGCGATGAGTGGTGGAATATGAACGTGCCTGGGCGCAACAACCGGGAAACACGGCCGATCAGTGTCGTACGCGTTCCGCCCGCCGGAGATGGTATACTGACATTGGCCGAGGCCACCCTGCTCTACCGCGCGTTTTTTTCGCCGGACGAGCAAATCGATCTATCTAACCTGCGGCGGCGTTTCCTATCCTCCAGGCGACTTGAAGCGCTGGACGAAGAACGCCCGGTACGCGGCAAAGAACTCGATTGGCGGCGTGTCAGCCGTGCATATCGCTATCATGCTTCTTAGCGCTTTCGCAAACATCAGAATGAGGAATCTATGGCAAAGGTGACAACTGGCACCGGCGACACCGGGTATACTGGCCTGCTTGGCGAACAACGTGTCCCTAAATACGATCCACGCCCCGACACATTCGGCACCGTTGACGAGGCGACCTCAGCCCTTGGCCTGGCGCGCGCCGCGTCAACCGATCCCAAAGTCAAAGACATCATCTACCAGGTACAGCAAGAACTCTACCTCCTCATGGGCGAGCTGGCCACACCGCCAGAGAATTATGAAAAAATGGGGCTGCGCATGACCATCGAGCATGTGCAGCGCCTCGAGCAGGTCGAAGAGTCCCTCAAGCAAGAAGTAGAGATCCCCAACAAATTCATCATCCCCGGCGATTCCCTCGATGGGGCTGCGCTCGACCTTGCCCGCACCATCATTCGCCGCGCCGAACGCATGGCCGTCAAACTGTTGCACGACGGCGTCATCCAGAACAGCGAGGTTGTGCGCTACCTCAATCGCCTCTCCGACCTCATTTTCATCCTCGCCCGCTACATCGAAGTCAAATCATCCCTCGCCCAACTACCGTAGGGACAAGGTGTGGTGTGGGGTGGATGTGGGGGCCTTGTGCTTGTCCTCGTCCTGTTGGGCTACCTGCTTGTGGACACCCTCGTAAACCCAATGCCATCATCACTCCTACAGGACAAGCACAAGGCCCCCTCCCATCCTCACCGCAGCCCCTTGTCCCTACGACAAGCCCAACAATGCTTCCTTAATGCTTGTTTGCGGAACCTTCGAGGTCTCTTCTCGTAAGCAAAGCAGAGACCTCTTTTAGTT
>VBHV01000226.1 GCA_005881995.1 Chloroflexota bacterium
GATTTTGCCTTGTCCTGTCGGTTCTTTCTCTCGTAGCTTTTTTCCTTTTTCAAATAGAGCTTCTCGCTTTAACCGGCATAAGTGAACTTCATCATTTCCAACCGCGATCTCCAATTTGTTATCACCAGGCCCGCTTGTCTTCACCGTAGCAAGTATATGTCGCAGCCGCAATCTTGTCAAGTATTTATGTTATCTCATCAACTATTAAACGAAACAAAAATATATTTTCGCAAAATAGTATCTCATCAGCTATTTTATGGTGACTACCCATCTCAAATCGCCTCTCAAGTGGCTTATCGTCCCCGTGGGGAAAGAATCAGCAAGCAGAGAGGCAAGCAGCACGCTTCTCTCTGAAGTGGGATGATGAAACAACGGTGACGGCCAACCGTGTTTGTGGATCATATGGATGGTCATAGATGAAGGAGTAGTTGCTATTTTCTGCTTTCACATTATAATTGATGAGATAACATCCATAGAAAATATATTTTCGTTTCGTTTAATAGTTGATGAGATAACATAAATACTTGACAATGAAGCATCTTACGATATATACTTGGTATGATGAAGACAAAAGAATACTGCCTATTAGCATGGTGATGAGGTTGTCGGGTCAAGAGCCCGGGCAAGCGAATACATCAAACCGCACAGAAATGAAAAAGGAGACAAGTACCATGCACCCGTGTCGAGCACGACTCGTAATGGGCTAGCTGACAGGCCGCGACAAAGGAGCGTATTTGCAATGCCAACCTATGCCGTCATCATGAGTATTGTAGCGGGCATCCTCGATATTTTGGGGGTGACACTGCTTATTATAAAGACGTTTGATGTCGACAACTAGAACTGATTCTGTCGGCACCTATCCGTCTGGCCAACGACGCTTCGCGTCTAGCGCTACGCGCTCAGGCCAGACGCAGGGAGTCGGCTTTTTTCGTGGGACGCAGGTAGTTCGGAAGACTCATTTAGTTCGAGCAGCCTGGAAAGATACAAAGGAGGCCTGGAGCCATGGAACGTAAGAGTAGTAACATCGGGCTCAACACGAAAGCGGTGAGGACCGATATCCCCGCCAGGCTAGATCGTCTCCCCTGGAGCCGGTGGCACTGGCTGGTTGTCATTTCGCTTGGCATTACCTGGATTCTCGATGGCCTTGAGGTCACCATCATCGGTTCTATTGCCGCTGTGCTCACAGACTCGCGTACGCTGCACCTTTCCGACGTGCAGGTCTCGGGCGCCGGCACAGCCTACCTGATCGGTGCAGTACTAGGCGCGTTGTTCTTCGCCCGCATGACCGACAAGTTTGGGCGTAAGAAGCTCTTTATGATTACCTTGCTCGTCTACCTCCTGGCTACCGTCGCCACGGCCTTCTCTCCCAACTTCATCTGGTTCGCCGCCTGCCGCTTCCTGACGGGCACGGGAATCGGTGGGGAGTATGCAGCTATAAACTCCGCCATTGACGAGCTGATCCCGGCGCGAGTTCGCGGCCATGTGGACCTGGCCATCAACGGCAGCTGGTGGGTTGGTACGGCAGTCGGCGCCGTCTTGACGACAGTTCTGCTCAACCCGCACCTGTTCCCCGTGGACATCGGCTGGCGGCTGGCGTTTGGCATGGGCGCCGTGCTTGGGGTGGCGGTCCTGCTCGTGAGGCGCAATCTGCCCGAGAGCCCACGTTGGCTGATGATCCATGGCCGCTTCGACGAGGCGGAGCGGGTCGTCAGCAGTATTGAGGAAGAGGTCAAGAGGGAGGAACATCTCACGTCCTTGCCGGAGCCAGAGGGACCCATTTTGATTCGCCCGGTCGGCACAGTAAGCTACCGCCAGGTCGCTCACACCATATTGCAACAGTATCCCACGCGTTCTCTGCTAGGGTTCTCGCTCATGGTGGGCCAGGCTTTCCTCTATAACGCGATCTTTTTCACCTACGGCCTGGTGCTCACCGCCTTCTATCACATCCCCAACAGTAGTGTTGGGTGGTACCTGATCCCGTTCGCCATTGGTAATATCCTTGGGCCGCTAACCATTGGGCGCCTGTTTGATACGATTGGTCGTCGACAGATGATCAGTTTCACCTATATCATCTCTGGCGTCCTGCTGGCCATCACAGGCTGGCTGTTCCTGCAGGGCTTACTCAATGCGACGACGCAGACCATCTGCTGGTCGATCATCTTCTTCTTCGCCTCAGCTGGCGCCAGTTCAGCCTACCTGACGGTAAGCGAGGTCTTCCCGCTGGAGATCCGCGCCCAGGCCATCGCTCTCTTCTACTCAATTGGCACGGGGGCCGCTGCGCTGTCTCCAGTAGTGTTTGGAGCGCTGATCCAGTCTGGGAAACCCGTGAATGTCTTCTACGGGTATCTGGTTGGCGCTGCGTTGATGGTAGCCGCAGGCGTCGTCGAGATCTTCTTTGGGGTCAAGGCGGAACGGCAGTCGCTGGAGCGTATTGCACGGCCGCTCTCGTATGTGGAGGAGGCGGCAGCAGCGTGATATGCCATGGACCATGACCGAGTGAGCCAGCCTATTCTTCGGTCATGGTCTGTAACTTGGATATTGTAGGCGTACCCACACGATACCTCTATTGAAATATCACTCGAGGAGCATAGACATGTTCAAACGAATTTTAGTCCCTCTGGATGGCTCCGGGAGAGCCGAGCAAGCGCTTCCGATCGCGGCGCGCCTGGCTCGTGCCTCGGGTGGTTCCATCTTCCTGGTGCGCGTGGTCAGCACCGAGCCTGCACATTTGCCCACTGCTCACAAGCCAATTCTTACTCAAACAGTTGGAGTGGCAGACCGGGCCCTGGCCGAGAGCTATCTGAGAGGGGTGACTGAGTCCGAACTTCTGACCGGCATCCCCGTTCAAACCAGGGTTCTCGTTGGTCTCGTCTCCTCCAGCCTTCTGGCTGTCGCAGCCGACGAGCACGCAGATATCATTGTCATGTGCAGTCACGGCTACACCGGGGTCAAACACTGGTGGCTGCTTGGCTCTGTCGCCAACAACCTGGCCCGCTATTCGCAGGTCCCCGTGCTGATCCTGCGTGAAGGCGGTTCTATTCCGGCCCAGCGACATCCCGGCGAGCCGCCCCTGCGCGTCCTCGTTCCGCTAGACGGCTCAGACTATGCCAAAGCGGCGCTCGTGCCAGCGGCCTATCTTGCAGCGTACCTGGCTGCTCCTGGACGGGGAGCCCTGCATCTGACCCACGTCGTCCAACCTGTTCACAATACTCATGGACCAACCGGTACGGCGCATTCCACCGAGGACACGCGAGCTGCTCTGAACATGGCCAGAGAGTATTTGCATACAGTGATAAATCACCTCCGGGACAGGTCCGAGTACCCGGTCATAGCCGATCTCAACCTCGAGATCACCTCATCGGTGATTATTGACGAGGATATTGAACAGGGAATCCTGCGAGTAGCCGAGAATATCAGAAACAGCGAAGGAGTTGAGGCGTTCGGAGGCTGTGATGCGATTGCCATGACCACCCACGGGCAAAGCGGACTGCAGCACTGGGTGGGAAGTGTGACCGAACGGATCCTGCACATTTCGCCTTTCCCGTTACTGGTCGTTCGACCAGGGGCATAACGTATGGATACCAGGCGTACAACAGGCAACGGAGCGACGTAAATGGAAGGAGTCAAACATTACCTGATCGATATGGATGGGGTGCTCCTGCGGGGTGTAGCACTCATTCCTGGCGCGGCAGAGTTTGTGCAACGCCTGCGAGCGCAGGGGATTTCATTCTTGATTCTGACCAACAACTCCCGCTACATTCCGCGCGACCTGCAGGTGCGCCTGTCCTATCTGGGACTGGACGTACCGGCGGAGGCCATCTTCACCTCAGCGCTGGCGACCGCGCAGTTCCTGCAGGCGCAGCGACCGGCCGGGCGGGCGTACGCCGTTGGGGAGTCCGGGCTGACGACGGCGCTGCATGACATCGGCTACGTGCTGACCGAACAGGAGCCGGAGTACGTGGTACTGGGCGAGACGACCACGTATAGCTTTGAGCGCATCACCCGCGCCATCCGTTTCGTGCATGCCGGAGCGCGTTTCATTGCCACCAACCCCGATGTGATGGGACCTGGCGAGGGTGGAATCGTCCCGGCGACCGGCGCGGTAGCCGCCTTGATCAGCGCAGCTACCGGCATTAAGCCTTATTTCATCGGCAAACCGAACCCGCTGATGATGCGCACGGCCCTGCGCACCATCGAGGCTCATTCGGAGGACTCCGCGATCATAGGGGATCGCATGGATACCGATATCGTTGCTGGGATCGAGAGCGGCCTGCGCACTATCCTGGTGCTCAGCGGGGTCACCACGCGCCAGCAGGCAGAGCGCTTCCCCTACCGTCCCACCTGGATACGGGAGTCTATTGCCGAAGTTGAGGTGTAAGGCGTATCCAGATGACAAGCATACTGGTGCTCACAGGAGGACTAGAAAGGCAAGAGAAGATGCGATACGTACAGCAGCGCTATGCGCCGCCGATAGCAAGAGATCCTGATAGTGTCCTGTTAGAACAGGCCCGTGCAGGCAACGAGCGCGCCTTCGAGGCTCTTGTGGATCGATACCATGACCCATTGCTTCGCCATATCCAGAGGTTTCTCAACGACGATGATCAGGCCTATGATGTGCTGCAGTTCGTCTTCCTCAAACTTTATACTTCACTGGCAACACTGAGAACGGATACATCCCCCAAAGGGTGGCTGTTTCAGGTCGCGCGCAATCGCTGCCTGGATGAGCTACGCATGCAACAGCGCAGGCGCATGGTCTACTTCTCTACGTTAGAACGCGAACGCAGCGAGGAGGAACCGTCACCGCTGGAGTTCATACCGGATCCTCATCCGCTGCCCGAGGAGATGGCGGAGCAATTTGACCTGCAATGCAGGTTTCAAAGAGCCTTGTTCGCGCTCTCTCCGAAATCTCGCTCAATTGTGCACCTGCGCTATTCCAGGGACCTCACCTTCTCAGAGATCGGGCGCATACTCGAGATGTCGGTGCCCACAGTGAAGGCCTACTTTTATCGCTCACTGCCCCGACTGCGCACGGCGCTCATGGCAGAGACGCATGCATAAAAAACTACTTGCATACATCAAAGCATCGCGCAGCATGCTGGCGCTCACCATTGTACTGGGCATGCTGGGAGCTATTGCCACCATTGCTCAAATAGCTTTGCTGAGCGAGATCGTCAACGCGGTCTTCCTGTTGCACAGAGGCCTTGCGCAAGTTCTTGTGCCACTTGCCCTGCTCATGGGAGCGCTTACTCTACGAGCATCTCTGCTCTGGGGACGCGAGGTTACCGCACAGCGGGCGGCAATCCGCCTCAAGTCGTCGCTGCGGGAGCGCGTCTTCGCGCACTTGCTGCAGCTTGGACCAGCCTGGAGCTCGGGCGAACGCACCGGCGAACTGGCTGCCGTTATTTCCGAGGGGATCGAGCGGCTGGACGCCTATATCGGTCGCTACCTGCCGCAGCTTGTGTTGAGCGTAGTTGTCCCCCTGCTCATCATCGTCGTGATCTTACCGGTTGATTGGTTCAGCGCCGTACTGCTGCTCTTCACCGGGCCGGTTATCCCGCTGCTCATGGCGCTGGTGGGTAGCAACACTTCGAAGCGCACCCGGGCACAATGGGCTACGCTTTCGCTCATGAGCGCCCACTTCCTGGATGTGATGCAGGGGCTGACAACGCTGAAGGTGTTCGGCCGCAGCCAGGCGCAGCAGGAGCGCATCGCTCTCATCAGCGACCGCTTTCGCGACAAAACCTTGCAGGTGCTGCGCTACGCTTTCCTTTCGGGAGCTGTGCTGGAATTTATGACGTTGACAGCTATTGGCGTCATCGCCACAATGCTGGGCGTGCGCCTGCTCAATAACGGCATCAGCTTTGATAGCGCCTTCTTCATCTTGCTCCTGACGCCGGAGTTTTACCGCCCATTGCAGGAACTTGGCGTGCAGCGTCACGCCGCCATGGAAGGCGCGGCGTCGGCGAAGCGTATCTTCGAGATTCTGGAAACGCCGTTAGCTACAGGCGTAGAGCCGGTGGTTGAGGAATCCTTTCCGACAGGGCCAATCACCATTGACATCAGCGCGCTCAGCTATACATACCCCAGGAAGGAGCAACCGGCGCTGGATGGTGTCAGCCTGCAGCTTGCGGCCAACACCTGCACTGCTCTTGTCGGGCGCAGCGGCGCAGGCAAAAGTACACTGGTCAACCTGCTCATGCGCTTTATGGATGCCACAAGCGGGACGATTCGCGCAAACGGCGTGCCCATCACTGCACTCTCGCCGCATAGGTGGCGGGAGTACGTAGCCCTCGTTCCGCAGCGGCCCTATCTCTTCTACGGCACGGTGCGCGAGAACATCCGCCTGGCCCGGCCGGAAGCCAGTGATGACGAGGTCACGCACGCGGCGACGTTGGCGGGAGTGACGGCCTTCATCGACGAACTGCCGCGCGGTTTCGACACCCAGGTAGGCGAGCAAGGAATGCAGCTTAGCGCTGGGCAGGCGCAGCGCGTCGCTATCGCCCGTGCCATCCTGAAAAACACACCTATCTTGATCCTGGACGAGCCAACATCCTGCCTTGATCCTGACAGCGAGGCGCGCATCCGGCAGTCGCTCACCAGCCTGATGCGTGACCGCACCGTGCTGGTGATCGCGCATCGCTACAACACCATCGCCCAGGCCGACCGCATCGTCGTGCTGGAAGATGGGCGAATCGTCGAAGCTGATACGCGGGATGCATTAACCCTGAGCGCACATGCCCGCCTACTGGGCGCGGTCAGCACATCGGAAGTGTCCGAAGGCAGTATTGAAAGGCATACGGCGCCCCATAGTAGTGCTTACGCATCAGCAGATTGAAAGGTAGCTATGAAAACGTTCACACGCCTGCTTGCGTTCTTGTCGCCGTTACGCTGGAGAATCGCTCTGGCGATTCTCCTTGGCAGCGTGATGCTGGTTAGCAGCATCAGCCTGTTCGGTATGGCGGCTTACCTCATCGCAGCCGCGGCGCTCGGCCCGTTGCTGGTCTTGCTCAGCATCCCAATCTACCTGGTGCAAACGATGGGCATCGTGCGCGCCACCTCGCGCTATGTCGAGCGACTGGTCTCACACAACACGACCCTGCGCCTGCTGGCCCACCTGCGTGTATGGGCTTACAAACGTATCGAACCGCAGGCCCCGGCGCACCTGCTGGTCCACCGCAGCGGCGATCTGCTGGCACGCCTTGTGGCCGATATCGAGGATCTTCAGAACGTTTACCTGCGCGTCGTCTCGCCGATGGTCGTCGCCCTGGTGATCAGCCTCTTCACCTTTGGCATCTTTTCTATTTTTAGCCCAGAGCTGGCCTGGGTCGCGCTCGCTTTTCTGGCCACCGCGGGACTCGGCGTGCCATGCCTCTCGGCGTGGCTCTCGCGTGGCCTGGGCAAACAGCAGGTAGCCGCGCGCGCCGCGCTGAACACGCAGGTGGTCGACGGCCTGCAGGGCATCCAGGACGTGCTGGCCTTCGGGCGCAGCCAGGCCCAGCTTGAGGGACTGGCTGCCTGCGACCGCGCGCTGGGCCGCGTGCAGCGCCGCATGGCAACGATCACGGGATTACAGAGCGCGCTGGGCGACCTGTTGATGAACACCGCCATGTGGGTGCTCATTATCCTGGCGATCCCTATGGTGGCGACGCGTTACATCGACGGCGTCTACCTGGGCGTAATCGGCCTGCTGATCCTGGCGAGCTTCGAGGCGGTGCAGCCGCTTGCCCCGGCCTTCCAGGGGTTGGGGCACTCGCTGACTGCTGCCGAGCGCGTCTTCGCTGTGACCGATGCGCCGCCGCCCGTGGTCGAGAGCGACACGCCGCAACCTGTTCAGGTGAATCCCGGCGGCTATACCTTATCATTCGAGCAGGTCCATTTCACCTACCTTCCTGGCGAACGTGAGGTTCTCAGCGATATCAGTTTCGAACTGCGCCAGGGCCTGCGCGTAGCTATTGTCGGTCCCAGCGGTGCGGGCAAAAGTACGCTGGTTCGCCTCGCACTGCGCTTCCGGGACCCGACGAGCGGCATCATTTGTCTGAACGGGCAGGACATTCGCCCCTACAACCTGCGCGAGCTGCGCGAACTGGTCGGTGTCGTCGCCCAGGATACCTACATCTTCAACGACACGCTGCGCGCCAATCT
>VBHV01000227.1:0-4177 GCA_005881995.1 Chloroflexota bacterium
ACCGGCATCTATAAAGTGGGCGTGCTGTTGAGCGAGGCGGCGCGCGGCGAGGGCGGCAGATTGCTGAACGGCAAGGGCGAATACTTCATGGAACGTTACATGCCCACACTCAAAGACCTGGCCCCGCGCGATATCGTGTCGCGCTGCATGCTCCAGGAAGTGCGCGAGGGACGCGGTATCGACGGCAAGGACTACGTATACCTGGACTTGACCCACCTGGGAGCAAAGGTGATCAACGAAAAGCTGCCGGATATCACCGACTTCGCGCGCAACTACCTGGGCGTCGAGCCGATTACCGAGCCGGTACCCATCCAGCCCACGGCGCACTACGCGATGGGCGGTATCCCAACGGATGTCGAAGCGCGTGTAGTAATCGATCCCCAGTGGACGCCAATGCCCGGTTTCTACGCTGCCGGCGAGGTGGCGTGCGTCTCAGTGCACGGAGCCAACCGCCTGGGAACCAATTCGCTGGTAGACCTGATTGTGTTTGGACGACGCGGCGGAAAGCACATGGTCAAGTTCATCGCGGAGAACTCGCACGCGCCGCTGCCGCTGGAGCCGGAGGCCTACGCGCGTGAGATGGTCAGCGCCTTGTATAGCTCCACAGGTGGCGAATCGGCGGCGCGTATTCGTTCCACTCTGCAAAATGAGATGGACACGAGAGTCTTTGTGGAGCGAGACGAAGCTGGCCTGAGAAAGGCCCTTGATACGCTGGATGGCTTGCAGGATGCCTACAAGCGCGTTCAGATGCAGGACAAAGGCAAGAAGTTCAATACGGAGCTGGTCGAGGCCATCGAGCTTGGCTTCTTGCTCGACTGTGCCGAGGCCACCATTCACGGCGCGCTGGCTCGCCAGGAGAGCCGGGGAGCGCATTACCGCACCGACTACCAGAAACGCGACGATGAAAACTGGCTCAAGCATACGCTGGCCTATAAAGGCACAAAAACGCACGACGTGCGGTTGGACTATAAGCCGGTGGAGCTGATCGATGACCCGATATTCAAACCCAAAGAACGGAAATATTGAGGAGAGAATTATGAACATATTGATGCGCATTAGACGCTACAATCCGGAGAAGGACAACAAGCCGTATTGGGATGAGTTTCGCGTTGACATGGAGCCGATTGATCGCCTGCTGGACGCCTTGAACGTCGTCAAGTGGACGATGGATGGGACGCTGACCTACCGTCGTTCATGCGCTCACGGCGTCTGTGGTTCAGATGCGATGCGTATCAATGGGCGCAATCGCCTCGCTTGCAAAGTATTGATCCGCGATGTGGGCAGCAAAGTGACGATTGAGCCAATGCTTGGCTTTCCAGTCATCAAGGACCTCGTTGTGGATATGGACCCATTTTTTGATAAATACAAGGCCGTGAAGCCCTATCTGATTACGCACGATTCTGATCCAGGCACGGAGCGTTTGCAGAGTCCAGCCGAGCGCGAACGCTACGACGAGGGGACGAAATGTATCTTGTGCGGCGCATGCACAGGCTCATGTCCTTCTGTATGGGGCAATCCCGACTGGGTTGGGCCAGCCTCCATCGTCAACGCGCATCGCTTCATTTTCGATAGCCGCGACCAGGGCGCCGCGGAACGTCTCGCTATCCTGGGCCAGCGCGATGGTGTGTGGCGCTGCCGCACGATCTTCAACTGCGCCGATGCCTGCCCGCGTGGTATTCACGTGACCGATCTGATCGAGCAGGTGAAACGCGCGATTGTGTATAACGATACCAAGGGAGAGTAGTTCCAGGGCGACTGCAAGGGTCACCCCTACACGTAATCATTGTAGGGGCGACCCTTGCGGTCGCCCTTTTTGTGTACCTGGCTTACCTGGATTATTCCACACACGCGTAATATTATTTGGGGATACGTATTAACATACGACGGTTTCCCCTTTACATTGGCGGTGGCACAGCATATTATATAGACAGTCCACCCAAATTAATTTGGCTATGCGGGCCGTACAATAAATTTTTGGAGGTGTCAAGGTCATCAATGAGTCCACGCCCATATCGACTTGGTCAACGTCAGGCAGCCACTGAGCAGACGCGGACCCGCATTCTCACGGCGACTCGCGAGTTGCTCATGGCTAGCGATGGCTTTTCTGGCTTCTCCATCGACGCCGTTGCCCGCCAGGCAGATGTCGCCCGTATGACCGTGTATCACCAGTTTGGCTCCAAAATCGGGCTGCTCGAAGCGCTGAGCGATTCCCTTGCAGCGCATGGTGGCATGGAGCAGTTGGCTAATGCATTCCGTCGCTCGGAACCACTTGACGCGCTGGACGAATACATCACGGTATTCAGTCGCTTCTGGGACTCTGACCGGCTTGTGACTCGTCGCCTCCGCGCTCTGGCTGCACTGGATGCAGATTTCGAGCAGGTGATACGAGCACGCGACGAACGACGACGGCAGGGCTTGCGTGTCATAGTCCAGCGGCTCGTTGAGAAACATGGACGACCTGCACCCGAAGCTGCAGAAGAGGTGATCAATGTACTTCACACCTTGATCGGCTTCGAGTGTTTCGATACCCTTGCCGGTTCTACTCGCAGCATTGAGGAAGTTACGCCAATAGTACGTCGTCTCGCTCACGCTGCGCTCGGTCTAAACGAAGGATAGCCTGACAGCAGAACTAGAGAACATATAGATCAGGAAGGTAAACCAATGACAACCATCTCAGAGTCGTGGCAGCATCGCGATATTATCACCAATGGGATTCGTATGCATTATGTAACCCAGGGAGAGGGACCACTGGTCGTATTGCTGCATGGTTTCCCTGAATTCTGGTATTCCTGGCGGCACCAGATACCGTTTCTGGCAGAACATGGATATATGGTGGTTGCGCCTGATCTGCGAGGGTACAACGACACGGATAAGCCGCGCAAGGGATATGACGTGCCTACGTTGCTGCGTGATATCGTCGGGTTAATCAAAGGGTTAGGACGCGAGAAGGCAATCATCGTGGGGCATGATTGGGGTGGTATCCTGGCGTGGGAGTTTGCCATCCGGTATCCTGAAATGACGGAACGCCTGATTGCGATGAACGCGCCTCACCCGGCGGCCATGAGGCGTGCATTTCGCACCCTTAAACAGCTGCGGAAAAGCTCGTATATATTCTTCTTCCAACTGCCCTGGCTGCCTGAGTTTATGCTGCTGCGCAACCATGCCAACGAGGTCGGCAGGACGTTACGGGGCAACGCCGGGCAAAAATCCGTCTTTTCGCGTGAAGAAACCGCGATATACCAGCAGGCGATGAGCAAACCTGGGGCGGCAACGGCGTCATTGAATTATTACCGCCAGCTTTTCCGCAGACCACCCAGCTCGAGTACGGGCAAAAACTCCTATGTGCGGGTACCAACGCTGCTTATCTGGGGAGAGCAAGATAGAGCATTGGGCATCGAACTGACGACCGGGCTTGAGCAATGGGTAGGTCAGCTGGAAATCCGGCGCATTCCAGACAGCGGTCACTGGGTGCAGCAGGAGCAGCCCGAGAAGGTGAATCGGTATATGTTGGAGTTTTTGTCGTAAAAGAAAAGGGTCGGGCCGTTGCTGCGCTCTGGGGGGGACAAGAACACAGCTTGCTCAATTCACGCGAGAACGCGATAAACCGGTCCCCGCAACGAAGAGCACGACCCAACCCCTCCGGCGGTCTAAGACCGCCAGCTAGAGAGTGTATGTATTTTAGCAGCGATAGGTTGGTTCTTTTGCTTGAAGAACAGCCACGAGCACCGGCTGCTCCTCGGTTTCACATATAGCCTGCTCTAGCCAGTACATGCCGCAGACGCGGCACATGCCGTGTGTTGCTTCGTACAATTTGGGTACAGGCTGCAGCGAAATTCGTTCACCCCGGCCATTCATCATTCGTAAACACCAGGCACATTGCCTTTGCATAATAACGCTCCCTTCCACATTGAACTTTCGTCTTTTGTATTATTAGTGAACGTGCCCGTGGCACTTTTTCTATGATCTCTCGTTGCCGATGGTCGTTAACCGTATAGGTGGTTTGAGCCAGAGCAACCCCACATCGGATTTTCCACCAGCGTATTAGAATCCACGACCGGATTACTTACGGTATCTTCCGCAATAAATGCCAAGTATATAATTTTGCAAGAAATGATTTTCAGATAATCCGTAAACTTGCCATTCGCATCGACTGTCACAGAAGTATCATTCGTTTCAA
>VBHV01000227.1:4243-12136 GCA_005881995.1 Chloroflexota bacterium
GACGCGGGACTACCAGTCACAGTTGAGGTAGCCGTTGTCGTTTCTGTCGCCATTACGACCTGTGTCGGACTCGGCGTTGGCTGATGCTGTGCCACACTTGCCTGGTTTGGTTGATTGTCGCTCATTCCTGAGGTCAATACCCCAGGTAGAGGGGGTACTGACACGAAATGAGCAAACGTATAGGCCAGGACGATTATGACCGTCATGCAGAGCAAGCCTACCCCGAATGCCACTGGCAAGCTCACCAGGCGCACAGCCGACTTTTTCGGACGTGGACGGTTAACAGTTCGGCATGCCAACGACGACCATATACTCTGTTTCTGCGCACCACGCTGGATCTGCCTCAGGATGAGAGCTGGCGATAATTCAGGGTAGCGCTGGTAGCGCGACATCTGACTGAGTATGTCCAGCGGCTTGCTCTCGTGCGATAGATTCGCAAAGGACTGCTGGCACTGCTTACAATGCACCAGGTGCAGGCGGATACGCTCCGAATCTTCAAGTTGTTGCCCACGAAGGAAGGCGAGTAAGCTGCTATTTTCTGGATGTTCCCCACCACTTCCACCTTGCACATCCCTTTTCTCCGATGTGTTCCGCACCATACGCTTATCTACCATCCCTTTTGGGTACCACTTCTCCGGGCGCAATAAATTGGGCCCCTAAACGCGCTGGTTCTTGGGCCCCTGCCGCGGGTGTATCGGCGGCAGGCGCTTGCCCATACAGCGCGCGAAATTTATCTACTCCACGAGCGACCCGTTTACGAACCGCCTCCGAACTCACCTTCAGTATCTGACCTATTTCCTCATAGTTAAAGCCGTTGCCAAAATGAAGCTGCAACACCGCAGCATCCTTGGGGTTCATTCTGTCTAGAGCTTGATGAACGAGGATGCGCGTCTCCGCCTGCTCTTCTGGGCCAGCCGTTGCCAGGCTCTCATTGATCCCTTCCTGGCTTTCCAGGCGGATAAATTGTTTCAGGCGTTTCCGGTTCAAATAACGCAGACCGTAGTTCGTGGCAATACGATAGATCCAGGCATCTAGCGACAGATCGCCGGATGTCTTTCCTATTTCTTTATACACCTGCAAAAAAGTATCTTGTGCAAGGTCAAGAGCCACTTCTCGATCCCCCACGAGGCGATGCAAATATCCGGTAAGAGGGTGCTGTAATCGTTCGATCAAAGCACAAAAGGTCTGTGCATCGCGCGCGCGTAGACGCTCTACCACCTGCTCATCCGTCACCAATTGGCCTTACCCCCAGCGGCCTTCCTAAGAGGCTATTCCATACTATGGAGATAGTACATGGATGTGCCCTTACACTCTATAATCATTGAGGCAGCGAAAAACGGACAAACCTATATGCACATGCTCATGTATTAAATTTTCCCCTGTTTATGAAACGTTGGTGATGATGCTATGGTAGCCGGATGACCCTTTTGGCAATGGGGGTTCTTCTGTGGGGTCCTGTACATTGCCTTCCATGTCGATGGCGCGTACGGCGATGATGGCCTGTCCAGTAATGGTAGGCTGCCAGGCGTACTCCCAGAGCACCCATGTCAGGTCCGACAATGGCTGCTTGAGGGTGGCTCGCTGCCAGGTTTGACCAGCATCGACGCTGACGTCGACCTCGCTGATGCCTTTGTTGCCGGAGAAGGCTACGCCTGCGATATAAGTGGTGCGATTGACAGAAACATTGCCTCCATCCAGAGGAGTATCGATGCGCGAGGTCAAGCGGACAGCGCCCAGGTCGTCCCAGCCGCGCTGCATCCAGAAGCCCTGGAAATCATAATTTACCACTTCGATGCGTGTTAACCATTTGCAGTGCTTCATGCCGTAGATACCCGGCACCAGCATACGAGCGGGGAAGCCGTGTTCCTGCGGCAGGGTGGCACCGTTCATACGTACCGCCAGTAAGGTGGTCGGTTCGAGGGCTTTGCTCAGGTGAATACTGTCGGTATAATCATCGACGGCGTGAAAGGCTACTTTCGTTGCCCCCGGCTTGACACCCGCGCGCTGCAAGAGGTCCATCAAGGGAATGCCCTCCCACAGGGCATTGCTCATGTAGGGACCGCCAACGTCGTTGCTGATACACATCATCGATTCGACCTGTTGTTTTCTGGGCAAGGCCATCAACTGGGTATAATCGAGCGTAAAGGGGTGCTCTACCTGGCCATCGACGGTTAAGCTCCAACCCGTGGCATTCACGGTGGGATCGGCATAGAGGTTTTTCGAGACGACGTAATACTGGTCATTAGAGGTGATTTCGGGAGAGAGAAAGGGCGCCGGGTGAATGGTGCCGTAATTAGGCGTTGGAGGCGGGACAATCTTACTTTTATAATGCTGCAATAATTGCGCGACGGGTATTTTTGAGGCGTTGAACCCACCCGTCACAAAACGCCAGATACCAACGCCCGCCAGGGTTATACCCACCACAATGAGACCCCGCTTGAGTATTACACGGCGGGAGAACTGTTCGCCTGGCTCATCTTCCAGAAGCTTATCGCGTTTTGTAGGGGTCGGATTTATCGCGTCCACCTTTGCTTGAGGCAACACGGCCATAGGGACGCGATTTATCGCATCCGTGATGAAGACGAAGAGCAGACCAAAGACCAGGCCTACCACCGCCAGGCTGAGCATACCAAGACCAATACCAGCATCCAGGTTTTCGCCAAAGAGACCAGCATTCGTCAAAGGCAACAAAATCACCCCGGCGAAGAGCCAGAGCATAAAGGCCAGCAGCAGCCCATGGTACCAGTGCAGGTGATCGCCCCGCGCCTTGATGCGTGAATAATACAGCGCGCCACTCAGGGCAAACACGAAGCACTGTCCAACGAGGATGCCATAAAAGAGAATATGCTTGGCGCTCTCGCCAATGAGCTGGTGTAGATACTCAAACATAGGTGCAGGCATCAAGGCGGTCAGCAGTGAGCCAAAGACTTCCGGCAGCGATACACCTTGCCACGTTACATTGATAAAAAGCATGACGGCGGAGGCGACAATGCCTGCCGCAAGACCGGCTATAAAGCCGACTCTAAATGGACTTCTTCTTTGTAAGAACGGGATTTTCATATGAAGACCAGACTTCCTGAAAGAGCGATATTACGCCTTGGCTATTTATAATGTAGATACCTATCTGTAGGGGCGAGATTTATCGCGCCCTCTTCCCAGGTTGATTTCTTGGCTCGTGGGCGCGATAAATCTCGCCCCTACAATTACACGATTAGCTTGAGAACGATTTACAGGATAGGGTGGGCGGGCCTCGCCCTTGTTCACATTCTCCAAATGCAGTATGATTTACAACACTATACACAATACGAATATTAAGGAACGGTAGAGTTATGCAAGAAGCAAACGCAGCCGATCAGGTCCCCTTCTCACCGGTCATAGGAGTAGATATCGGCGGAACACAATTGCGCACGGCAGTGTTACTGGGCGGGCAATTGCGCTCGCGCGTCAGTATGATCACCGGAGCAAACCCTACGCCTGAACGTATTCTACCACGCATCTTGCGCGCTATCGAGCAAGCAATTGACGAGGCGCATATACCACGAAATACTCTCGCGGGCATAGGTGTCGCCATGCCTGGACCTCTTGATTACCGCACGGGCATCATTTATTCACCGCCCAATTTGCCCGGATGGGAACAGGTGCCATTACGCGATATCTTTCTACAACATTATACGTTGCCCGTTTACATCGAGAATGATGCGCACACAGCGGCGCTGGGTGAATATATGTTTGGTACGGGCCGTGGCTGTAAGAATCTTGTCTATTTGACCATCAGCACAGGCATTGGCGGCGGTGTGATTATTGATGGCAAGATTTTAGAAGGGGCAAATGGAACGGCCGCGGAACTGGGACATATGTCGATTGATTGGCACGGCGCACGCTGCAGTTGCGGAAATATGGGCTGCCTGGAATATCTTGCTTCCGGCACTGCCATCGCTCGCATGGCGAATGAAGCTATCGCAGACGGGCAGGGAGCCGAACTGCTGGCTTTCGCAAGCACAATGCTGGCGCATCCTACTACTGTTCCCGACCAGGCAGCGCTGCCTGCCGTGCAAGAGCCTGAGGCGTTGGAACAAGATGATATGGGCGAAGCAGAAGAACCACTGCGCGTTAACGCCCGCACCGTTGCACGCGCGGCAGAAGCGGGCATCCCCCTGGCACGCTCGATTATCACGCAGGCAGGTGAGGCGTTAGGCGTCGGACTCGTCAATATTATTCACATTTTCAACCCGGAGATGATTATCCTGGGCGGAGGCGTAATGTTGATGGGGGATATGCTGATGGAACCCGCCCAGCGTATTGTGCAGGAACGCACCATGCAGGCCCCCCGCGATGCAGCGCGTATTGTGATTGCGCAGCTGGGCGCCAACGCGGGACTGGTCGGCGCCGGGGCCTTAGTTTATCATTATTCCAATTCTTAGGGACAAGGGGTGGCGCTGAGGATGGGCGGGGGCCTTGTGCTTGTCCTCCCTGGGGCTGGCGATCCCGTTGAGTAGTGAGGGTATTCGTCTGATCCATTAACAGGCAATCCAACCGGACGAGGACAAGCACAAGGCCCCCGCATCCGCTCCCAACCACCCCTTGTCCCTACGAACGCCATTGGATCAAGGAAACGGAATGATGGCTGCGAATAAAGAGCGCGATTGGATCGAGGAAACGGAATGATGGCTGCGAATAAAGAGCGGTTGGATGTTGCGCTGGTGAGGCGCGGGCTGGCTCCCAGCAGGGAACGCGCACGCGCGCTCATTATGGCGGGACAGGTGTATCTTGGTGATCGCCTGGTTGATAAGCCGGGGCTGCTGGTACCACTCGACGCCGCTTGCCGCATCGCGGAAGCCAGCAATGAATTAAAGTATGTGAGTCGCGGCGGTCTCAAGCTCGAAAAAGCTTTGGAAACCTTTGCGTTAGACCCGGCGGGACTGGTCGCGCTGGATGCTGGCGCGTCAACGGGCGGATTTACCGATTGCCTGCTCAAGCACGGGGCAAAGCGGGTATATGCCATTGATGTAGGGCGCGGGCAACTGGCGTGGACACTACGCAATGATCCGCGCGTGGTGGTGATGGAGCATACCAATATTCGCCATGTCACCTCGCTGCCAGAACCAATACAGTGCGCGGTGATCGATGTTTCGTTTATTTCCCTGCGCCTCGTTTTACCTCCCCTTGTCCCGCTGCTGACGCCTGATGCGTGGGTAGTGGCCCTGGTCAAGCCGCAATTCGAGGCGGGCAAAGCCGAGGTTGACCGGGGAGCGGGCATTATCAGCGATCCGGCGGTGCATACGCGCGTCCTGGAGGAATTGCAGGCGTGGATACCGGCGCATACTCCTTTCCAGGTGCAGGGATTGCCCGATTCGCCGATTTGCGGGCGTGATGGCAACCGGGAGTTTCTCTTACACCTGCGTATGAGGTAGAATACAAAGAACAACAATAAGGGCCGCTTGCCCTGATAGATGTCCACCTGAAAGAAATGAGGTGTGTTTTATGCTGACCATGCCAGGAGTGATCGTGCCGGATCAATTCAATGCCGCAACTGCCTTTTTAGACCGTAACCTCGCCGAGGGACGCGGAGCCAAAACCGCCATTTATTACGATGGGCAAGCTTATACTTACGCGCAGGTCGCGGAACTGGCCAATCGCGTTGGCAATGGTCTGCTCGACCTGGGCATTGATATGGAGCAGCGCGTAGCCCTGCTCTTGCTGGACTCGCCGCACTTTGCCGCCGCCTTTTTCGGAGCAATCAAAATAGGTGCGGTTCCCATTCCACTGAATACAATGCTGCGGCCCAACGATTATGTCTACATGCTCAATGACAGCCGGGCGCGCGCACTGCTCATTCACGCGGCCCTGTGGAAACAGATCGCGCAGCTTCTACCTGAATTGAAATATCTGCGCCACGTGGTCGTGGTTGGCCTGGAAGAGAGCGGAGAAAAGGAATCGACCACGTTCCATGATTTTGAGCGATGGACGCAGAAGGCGTCATCAAAGCTGGAGGCCGCCGCCACCACGAAAGATGATAGCGCGTTCTGGTTGTACAGTTCAGGTAGTACGGGCTTCCCCAAAGGCTGTGTGCATTTGCAGCACGATATGACCTTTTGCACCGAATACTACGCCAAACCGGTACTTGGCATACGCGAGGATGATATTGCTTTCTCAGCCGCGAACCTCTACTTCGCCTATGGGCTGGGCAACAATCTCTACTTCCCCTTTGGTGTAGGTGCGAGCGCGGTGCATTACGCTGGCCGCCCCCTGGCGGAAGACATGTTCCAGGTCGTGCAGCAGTATCGCCCGACCATCTTCTTCGGCGTGCCCACGCTCTACGCCGGTATGCTGGCGCTGCCCGATGCCGAGAAACGCTTCGACTTTTCTTCGGTGCGTGCCTGCGTCTCCGCTGGCGAAGCTTTGCCAGCCGATATACTGCGCCGCTGGAAGGAGAAGTTCCACGTAGATATCCTGGACGGGATCGGCAGCACTGAGATACTACACATCTTCATCAGCAACCGCCCTGGAGAAGTCAAACCGGGAAGTTCGGGGAAGTTGGTGCCGGGATATGAGGCGTTGATTACCGATGAAAGCGGTCACGCCGTTCAGCAGGGTGAGATCGGCAATTTGCTCATTCGCGGTGACAGTATCGCCGCTTACTACTGGAATAAGCATGAGAAGACCAAGGATGTCTTCAATGGTCACTGGATACATACAGGCGACAAATATTATCAGGATGAGGAAGGCTTCTACTGGTATTGTGGCCGCTCGGATGATATGCTCAAGGTCAGCGGCCAGTGGGTTTCGCCCGTCGAGGTCGAGGGGGCGCTGATTGCCCATCCCGCCGTGCTGGAATGCGCGGTGGTAGGCGACACGGACTCCGACGAACTGGTCAAGCCGCGAGCGTATGTGGTACTCAACCAGGGCTATGAGCCTTCTCCAGCGCTGGCGAATGAGCTGAAAGCCTTTGTCAAAGAGCGGCTCGCGTCCTTCAAATATCCGCGCTGGATTGACTTTGTGGCCGAGCTTCCCAAGACTGCCACCGGGAAGATTCAACGTTTCAAGTTGAGAGAGCATTAAAAGTCTATGCAGCAAGCCTACCAAGCATTGCGTATCGTCTCTGAGGCGCAAACGATTCGGATCGTTTTGGCCGCTCAGCCGGACGAGCTGATCCTGCAAGAGTTATGCACCGCCTGCGCCTCTTTCAGTACTGCTGGCAGCGAGGGCATCAAGGCTGTTGTGCTTGATTTTATTGGTGCGGAAGGAAAAGATGAGAGGGACGCGATTTCTCGCGTCCCTACAAATCTTGAGCAGGCATACAATGCTGTACGTGCGGTAGCCCAACCGGTGCTGGCCGTGGCACGCGATACACTTTCACCGGCAGCTTCCAGGCTGATTTGCGCCGCAGATTTCACACTGGTGGCCGAGCACGCGTTACTGACCATAGGGAGTGAGGATAGTGAAGATGAGACGCTTCATGGGGCGCAAGCGGCGCGGCTGGGGTATGTTACGTGGTCGGTACCTGCTAGCGACATCAATAAAGAAATGGGGCGCATCCTGAATCAGCTGCGCGAAAAAAGCGCCGTGGCTCTGCGCCTTACAAAGGCCAGTGTGCGCCTGGGCCAGGGGGAGCAGTTAACACCTCTCGAGGCATTGCAGCACATCAACGCGTTCTATCTCACGGAGGTGATGCGCACAAAGGACGCGGCAGAGGGACTGCGCGCTTTCCTGGAGAAACGACAACCCGTATGGGAAAACCGATAGAAGACGAAGAGAGGCTTCATAGTAAGGAAACAATATGCCAGAAGAACATCATCCCTGGGAAACGATCTCGTATCGACAGATTATTGACACGCCCTTTCTCAAGGTGCGCAGCGAGGAGGTGGCCATCCCCAACGGCCCGGTTATTTCAGA
>VBHV01000604.1:0-2482 GCA_005881995.1 Chloroflexota bacterium
CGGTGGCATCCCCGGTGGTTGGCTTGCTTGCCAGCATCACTTGCTTCTGCTGACCATTTGCATCGACCGCGAGGAGCATTAGTTCATCATCACTACTATGGATGATGCTGCCGTACTGTGTTGCTGAGGCGGCGAAGAATTGGTCGTGGTTGATGATCACATTCAGAATAGATTGGACTGTGCCAGGGGAAAGTTGCGCTCGCCACAAGTCATCAGCCGGGTCTGTCCGAAAGACGAGTGTTCCGTCGCCGTAGAGAGTCCACTCCTGCCCTGTGCTTATATCCGATCCTGCTAGCTCAGGAAGTTCGGCGAGTTGCACGAGGATGTGTCCTGGGGTCTTGATGTAGGAGATGGGTCTGCTCGTTGGAACGGGGTTCCTGGCGACGACTATCACCAGAAAAAGGATAAGGAGGACGGCAAGCCCGTCTATGAGAGCTAATATTGCTCGCCTGCGCAGCATATGCCTGTACTTTTGCATCGCGGGGCGCTCCTTAACAACTTAGAAGTGGACGAAGATGGCCAATAAATCACAAACCCAGGACTTTTCCCTCCCTAGTGTAGCATATGTTTTTAGGGGAAGCGAGTGTTTGCGAGGGGAAATTTCGGTTCCCTCTGGGGAACACAGTGAGGAAAAACGCCTGAGAAAACCTGCCAGGAAGTGTTGAAGAGTTTGATTCTGTAACCTATACTTTTAAAAATACGTAGTAACAATATGGCTGAACATTGATACGCTCCTTATGAATGTGAAGAAGGATTGAGATAGGGAAATATTTCAGTGAAGCTGCTGATTGCCGATAATGATCGTGATTTAGTTGAAATGCTGACCGGGTGGTTAAAAACGCTTGGGTATGAAGTGTATCGTGCCTATACCGGTGAGCAAGCGGCGCGTGTGTGGGAGGAGCAACAACCTGATCTGATAATTCTTGATACCAGGTTGAAAGACATGGATGGCCTGACTATGTGTCGTGAGATGCGCAGCAAACACGATGCGCTGGTGTTAGTTGTGACCGACGGAAAAGACGTACAAGATGAGGTTCGTTGCCTGGAGTCTGGAGCTGATGACTACCTGCGCAAGCCTTTCTTTCCCGCGCAGCTTTTAGCGCGCATTCGAGCTGTTAGCCGCAGGGGACGATCCACTCTGGCGCAGCGGCCTTCTTCTCGCATCACCATTGGTCCCCTTACCATTGACTCGCTGCATAATGAAGTGATTGTCAATGGTAAAACTGTCCGCTTGACCCCTACCGAGAGCAAGATGCTGCATTTGCTAGCTGTCAATACGAATACCGTCTGCACGTTAGAGCAAATCGTTGCTCACGTCTGGGGCTTTGGCAACGAAGGAGATACAGGGCTGGTCAAAGCCCATATCCGTCACCTTCGTAAAAAGGTGGAACCAGATCCGGGCAAACCTCGCTTTCTCCTCACTGTTCCAGGAGTGGGCTACACACTTGAATACCGGCAAACATCTGAACGAGCGCCCTCAGAGACGGTACCTTATGCTAGCACAAGCAACGAGCTGGTATAGGTTGCACTTCCATGGTACTGCAGCATTGACCTGAAAAGATTCTTTAGCGTTCTGAGTAAGAAAAAGAGCTTGAGCGCTACGTTATTTTATTTGATGGAATGTATAAAACTTCCAGGGCGACCGCGAGGGTCGCCCTGGTCGCCCTGGAATGGTAGCCCAGGAAGTTTTTTCGACGGTGCTATCATGTCTATATATCGGCCTTGAACATTGTATGTAATCCTTGTATGTTGCGCGTAATCATTGTAGGTAGCAGGGTATGTCCTCTTTGCCTTTTACACCGATGTAACGGGCAAGTAGCAGAGCGGCTCAATAATTCTAGAACATCGTACTCGAGATGGCTAGAGAAGGAACGAACTATGGATGCAATCATTGGAAGGTACAAAGTATGTATGGAGGAGACCGGGCTCGTGCTTAAACACCCGACGGGCCTCAGCTTTCATTTCCTGCCGGATGAGGCTTTAGAACTCGGGAATTTCATCAACTTGTACCGCAAGTCACTGGCAGAGATGCAGTGTAACACGCAGCCTCAACACAAAGAGATTAATACAGAAGCGGTCCATGACCACAACAGCCGGTGGAGAGGCAGCGAGTCTTGATGGGTTGTATGGAACCGCGTTTATATGTACTTCCTTTTCTAGGGAAGTAACAAATGTAAATCCCCAAACTCGTGCCAGAGATACCCTTCTCTCAGCGCTTCTTTGTAGGTTATCTCCAAATGGGCGCGTCCTGCCAGCGTCTCTAGCATTGCCAAATGCGTGGAGAGCGGGTCATGCAGGCCGGTCAACAGGCCATTGATAGCGCGAATGCCACGCTTCGGCGTAACCAGGATGTCTGTCCAGCCCTCCCCAGGATGTGTAATTCCGCTTGTATCTGTGACTGTTTCGAGCGCTCGCACGACGGTAGTGCCAACGGCAATGATCTGCTGTCGTGCAAGACGCGCTGTGTTGATAAGGCGCGCGG
>VBHV01000604.1:2490-3740 GCA_005881995.1 Chloroflexota bacterium
CCTGTGTGCAAAAGGAGGGGAACAATCTGAATACCTTTGGCAAGCAGGCGAGTCAGCAATTCAGGGGTGAAGGCACGCCCGGCAGAGGGCATCTCCGCGCTGCCTGGTTCTGTTGCAAAAACTGTTTGATAATAGCTCAGAGGCCATCCCTTTTTCACATAGCTATAACGAATGGGAAAGCCGTACCGGTCAAGGTAGGGATGAAGGGGAATGGGCAAATGAAGGCTCGCAACCCAGAGACGGCGAAAAACATTGCCAGGTGCGTAGGGTGTATGGAGTGTTACTCTAGCACCGGCAGGCAGTGTAAAAGACTCTCCTGGCTGGATATCATAAAATGGTGTGGTCGTTTTCTCCAGGTTGTCCTGATAGGCACGCATCTCTACTACCCAGAGGTTTGCGGGCAAATGGGTTGAGAGATGGAGTTCAAATTGAGTTCCATCGGAGCGTGTCGCTGGCAGTGCGGCGTTCAGCGTCCCGCTGGTATTGATCACCAGCACATCCCCCGGCTTGAGAAAGTCCTCGATTTGACGAAAACGTGTATGCACAACCTGGTCGGTTGCGATGTGTGAGACCATCAGGCGCACCTCATCGCGTGCCAGACCGCGTGCCTCTGGTGGTTCTCCGGCCTCAAGTTCAGATGACAGGGTGAAGTTAAGCAAGGGGAGTCCAGGAAGTCCCTTGTTATATTCCGTTGACAGGAGGATTGGTAGCTGATTCATTGCGCTTCTCCCGGTGACAGCGCGCGAGCGGCGTAACGTCCACTGGGATGCGTCCCGTTAATCAGGGCGAGCAGGCCGGGGACGCTCACCTCCGGCAGCGGCCGGTCGCTAATGTCCTCGCCTGGGAAGGCTTCTTGATGCATCTGCGTGCGCATATCGCCTGGATCAACCCAGTAGACACGCCATTGGGGGTTCTCTGCCGCGAGGATATGCGAGAGCTGCTCAAGCGCGGCCTTGCTCGACCCGTAGCCGCCCCAACCTTCGTATGCTTCAACGCCGGCATCGCTGGTGATGTTGATAATGCAGGCACCCGGCTTCAGATGTTGATGAAGCGCCTGGAGGAGCGCGAGCGGGGCGATCACGTTGGTGCGATACACCTGCTCAAGCACATCCAGAGGGTATTCCAGCAGGGCCGGTTGAGGACTTGGACCGAGTATACTCGCGTTATTGACCAGTAGATCGAGTGGACCCAGCTTTTGCGCGGCCTCGACGAGTGAGCGGCGGTGTGCAGGGTCGGTTACATCGCCGGGG
>VBHV01000605.1 GCA_005881995.1 Chloroflexota bacterium
GAATGACAATCAACGGCTGTATGGAGGTTGCCAGGCAGGTTTCGGCTCGCAGCGATGTCCCTTTGATCCTGATGGGCTACTATAATCCACTGCTGGCATTTGGCATCGAGCGATTTTGCCAGTCAGCCGCGGCTAACGGCGTCTGCGGCTTGATTATCCCCGACCTGCCACCGGAAGAGGCCGGGCCATTGCAACAGGCAGCACAAAAGCATGGGATCGCCATCACTTTCCTGGTGCCACCTACCACTCCTGGTGAGCGCATCGCCCAGATTGCGAAGATCGCCGCCAGCAGCCCAGGCAGTTTCATCTACTGTGTCTCGCTTAGTGGTGTGACCGGCGCACGCACAGAACTCCCCCCCCACCTGCGCAGTTTTATTGCAAGAGTCTATGGTTATACGAAGGGATTTAAGTTGCCGGTAGTAGTGGGCTTCGGGTTATCGACACCTGCGCATATCGCGGAGGTGACGAGCTATACCGATGGGGCAGTGGTGGGAAGCGCGCTGGTTCGACTCATCGATCAATACGCGCAGGAAGAGCAAGTTGAGGCGGTGAAAAGTTATATACTGAGCTTACGACAGACGAGAGGAGGCTAGCCAGCATCCAGATTTCCTACCTTGTCAACGTCCCTTACAATGTAGTTATCGGTAAATCACGACTCTAACGCATTGAAAGGGAAAAGGCATGTACTGTAGAGGCATCCGGGGGGCAACCACGGTAGAGCGCAACGAGCGCGAAGAGATACTCGCGGCAACGAAGGAGCTTTTAGGACTGCTCATTCAACAGAATGAACTGCGTGCCGGAGATGTTGCCAGCGCTATCTTTACTATGACCGGAGACCTGGATGCCGAATTTCCAGCACTGGCAGCCCGCGAAATGGGTTGGACGAATGTACCATTAATGTGTACACGCGAGATTCCGGTACCGGGCAGCCTGGGCAAATGCATTCGTATTCTGCTGCACGTCAACACGACGCGCAGCGCAGCCGAAATGCAGCACATATATATTCGCGGGGCGGTTCATTTACGTCCTGAATTCGGTAGTGAATAGAGTTTATCAATGATATCTACCAGCAAGGCAACAGGCAATCATGACAGGGATGTCAGGGTGAGCCACAGGACTGGCAAAGTAGGCCAATTCCAGCCATTGATTTGACACAGAAGGAGCGAATTTCATGATTGTCGTAATGCAAGCGCATTGCAGTGACGAAGACATTCAACACGTCCAGAACTTTCTGAGAGATCACGGTCTGAGCGATCATCTTTCACAGGGCGTCGAACGCAGCATCATTGGTGTGCTTGGCCCGGTCGGGCCGTCCGGCACACGTACCACAGCCGGAGGTATCAACCCATCCATCAGTGAGGCCCTCGAAGGCCTTCCAGGAGTTGAGCAGGTCTTGATTGTCTCCAAACCTTACAAGCTCGCCAGCCGCGAGTTTCACCCCGACGATTCGGTTGTCGAGATACCCGTTCCCTGCGTGGCGGAGGGTGTGGTGCACATCGGGAATGCCGGGGTAGTGATGATGGCCGGTCCCTGTACTGTTGAGAGTGAAAAACAATTAATGACGACTGCCGCAGCGGTGCGCAAAGAGGGGGCTGTGATCCTGCGTGGCGGTGCATTTAAGCCATCTACCTCACCATATGGTTTTCGCGGCATGGGTGAAGATGGCCTGAAATTACTGGCTAAAGCGCGCGAGGAGTTCGGCATGGCAGTCATTACGGAGGTCATGACGCCGGCGGATGTCGCGATGGTGTGTGAATACGCCGACATTTTGCAAATCGGCACGCGCAATATGCAAAACTACTTTTTATTGGACGAGGTTGGTCGCACCCAGAAACCTGTTGTACTCAAACGCGGCATGTCGTCTACCATCGAAGAATGGCTGCTGGCCGCCGAGTACATTCTCTCTCAGGGAAATGCCAATGTGATTCTCTGCGAACGCGGTATCCGTACCTTTGAGAAGATGACGCGCAATACGCTGGATATCAGCGCCATACCGGTGGTGAAAAAGCTTTCACATCTGCCAATTATTGCCGACCCCAGCCAGGGTACCGGGCATCGAGACCTGGTTTCGGCGCTCTCGCTGGCAGCGGTGGCCGCAGGAGCAGATGGCCTCTTGATAGAGGTACACCCCAATCCCGACGAGGCCTTGAAGGACGGCGCACAATCGCTGACGCTGCCCCAGTTCAAAAGCTTGATGCCACAGGTAGAAGCAGTGGCAAGGGCCATCGGGCGCGGGGTGGTAACAGCATGAAACCGGTCACAACGTAATCACGGGCTGACTACAGCAGGAAGCGCGAAAGGGCGGCGCGGGCCTGGGCATTGTAAGCTGCGAGCTGGGCCAATGCCTCGGCCACCTCTTCAATCCACTGCTCTACCGGTATATCCTCTTTATGAAGCACGATGCCCCGCACCATATGTGCGCGGCTCACGAGAGAAGAGGCCAGATTGTCGCATCACCTTTGTATGGGTGGGCAATGAGCCTTCGAATTTGGCGGCCAGGGCCTCTAAAAATGCAGCGACATCGGTATAGTCGGCGCGCAGTGACGCCGCAAACATCTCCACCTGCATTGGCTCAGAGAGTTCATCATTCATACGGCTTTCCTTCTTTTTCTTGCGAAACAGGTACGGATAGCATTTCTTTTGCCGTGTATTATAGCACGATACCTGTTCTTGCAATAGCCAGAGGAGGCTGATGAAAAAGTGAGAAACCCTCCTATATCTGCTGCAAATTGCAGATCAGTTCCATCATACTCAGGCGTACACGAGTGATTTCGCGTACATCACCGAACTCCTGGGGATATGTATCTACAATATCCTTTGGTTTGAGACTGCAAGAAAAGAGCAAGTTTGCCAGTCGTCGTTCGCGTTCATTCGAAAGGGATGCTTGAAGATTGCTCCATACCTGTTGAGTTTCAGCCGAATTACACAATTTTCTGGTCGAATGCGATGCCCCTGGTAGCTTTGCCGGCACCGGCTCGCGGAGTGCATCAAGAATAAGCCCATTAAGATTTGCACAGAGACAACGGAGCACCGTAGCCAGTGTATTAAATTCAAATGGGGGAGAATCGAGAGGAATTTGCCAGGCACATCGAAATGCCCTATCGATGTAATACTCTTCGCTATACAAACGACAAGCGGCTTCACTACCTGGATGCCGCATTAACCAGTCGAGCAAGACACCACGAAAATGGCGTTGAAACCATCGCTGAGCATATGCGTCTCCATGCCACGCACGCGTGAACATTTTTAAGCAATCTTGCTCGCAGCAAGCAACTTCACCTCTGCCACTAGCTGCCTCAACTCCATCATCGTGCGGAACTCTAGCATGCTTTCCCATATTTGACGCGCCCTCACCCGCTTGCCCCGCCGAAATTATATCATCCATGATACTTCTCTCCTGCAAAAACCATCGTAAAAAAGGTCTTACAACGACCTGTGCTTTCACTTTCTACTTCATTGACGAAACGTATCCACCAAAACCCTACAAACTCCTCGTCTATAAAGAAACTCGATGATTAGATGCACTCCATGCAAATGCTTTCAGTTGAAGTAAAAAATAGGTCGTTGACTCATCCTGAGTAATGTAGGTTTTCGGTTCAAATCATCGTCCTCAGAGTAGGATTACCATAACTGGTACTCAGGAAAGGAACCGTGGTATGTATCCAGGTGCACGCGATCCTACCACTCCTCCACAAGCTACTGATGCACCGTGGTTTGTGGAAATTGTAGAACTGGCGCGGAAAGGAGATAAATCGGCCTTCGATACCTTGTACCAACACTTCTACACGCAAATCTACCTGTACCTGGCACACATGGTGGGAGATAATGAAGAGGGGCATGACCTTGCCCAGGAAACATTCCTGAAAGTCTGGCGGAGTTTACCTGCTATACACAACGAGTACCGCTTCGATACCTGGCTGTATCGCATCGCTACCAATACGGCAATTGACCAATTGCGCCGCCGAAAATTTCGCTGGCAGAGCGGGAAAGATCGCAGGAATGAAGACCTCTCTGAATATATGTGCGTGTCGGGTCCAGAGGAACGGGTGGCAGAAGCGGAACATATCCAACAGGCTTTGGCACAGGTATCGCTGAAATATCGTAGTTGCCTATTATTGCAACTCGTTGCAAATTTACCCCAGCGTGAGATTGCCGCCACACTGCATATCAGCCCAAAAAGTGTGAGCATCTATGTAAGCCGGGGAAGCGAGCAATTTCGCCGGGCATATCAACGTCTCTTACAAACAAGTAGCAAGTCACTTCAAAAAGAGGAGGCACAGACCAATGATAGACTCGAAAGCTATCCCGTGTACAAATTGGGTACAGAAACTTTCGGCTAGACACCAGGAAGATCTCTCACCGGCTGATCGCGAGGCGCTCAACGAACACCTGGCTTCATGTCGAGCATGTAACGAAGTGCACGCTGCATACAAGTCTTTGGAAACAGGTATTCGGAGTTTGACCATTGCCACATCTATTCCTGAGTTTTCATATTCGTCTATACAATCTACGCGTAAAACACCTGAATTTGCACCTGTTCTATCGCTCCAATCCCTCTTCCTGATGATTCTTGCAACACTATCAGCTTGCTATTCGAGTATAAGCAGGACTCCGGTGTATCAGCACATCCATACCTGGATGCTTATCACGCTGGCCAGTTTCCCTCGCAGGATAGCGTATGTAAACTCAGGCAATCGTTTTGTTTACGCCATGCGGACTGACAGTGGCTATCTCTTGTGGCGGCAAAAGAGATATAAAAGGCATGAACTGATCTCCAATTGGTCAATTCGATACAGCGGTGTGTCATACATTGGAATTGGTATTGCGCAAGCCGCATTCGCAGATTTTTGTAGGTATG
>VBHV01000606.1 GCA_005881995.1 Chloroflexota bacterium
AATACGCCGGTACGAACAATAGAAGGCGCGCGATATGATACGAAAAGTCTCGCATGGCACGATCTTCCCACGAGAAGACGGTAAGATCATAGACGAGCATTTTGGAGTTCTGCATACCCGGCAGGACTCTTTTAGCCTTGCGCATATGACAGCTCCTCCTGGCTGGCGCGAACCGGCGCAACTGGCCGATTTCGACGAAGTAGTGATAGTAGTGCAGGGCATGCTAGCCATCGAAGCCGATGGTCAGCGCGTGGAAGTTGGCCCGGGCGAGACATGCCAGGTTGAGCGGGGAACCAGGGTGATCTATAGCAATGGCTCTCAGCAGCATCTTTGTGAGTACTGGTCGTTGTGCATGCCTGCATTCCGACCGGAGCGCACAAGCATGGAGGCGTAATTTCTACGCCCCCATGATGTTGTACCCGGCATCCACAAAAAGAATTTCCCCAGTAATGGAGCGAGCCAGAGAACTGTTCAAGAAGAGCGCGGCATCGCCAACGTCGCTCTGTTCGATATTGCGGCGCAGGGGTGATGCTGTTTCAACGTGTCCACGGAAGCTGGTGAAGCCGGAAACTCCGCGCGCCGCCAGCGTATTGAGCGGCCCGGCGGAAATAGCATTGACGCGGATATTGAATTCACCCAATTCATAGGCCAGGTAGCGGACACTGCACTCTAACGCGGCTTTGGCGACGGCCATCACGTTATACTTTGGCATCACTCGCTCGCTTGCCATATAAGTCAGCGTCAGCATGCTGCCGCCCCCGTTGGCCTGCATCAAAGGCGCGGCACGCCGTGCCGTGGCGACTAACGAATAGGCGCTGATATCCAGCGCGGTATGAAAACCGGCGCGCGTAGTCTGGTAAAAAGGATTCTCTAACTCCTGAGGAGGAGCGAACGCTACCGAGTGGATGAAGATGTCGAGTTTGCCGTCGAAGAGTTCCCCGACCTGTGCAAACGCGGAATCAATTTGTTCGTCGCTTTGCACGTCGCAGAGAATTGTAGGGGTGTTGGGAATTTTCTCGGCCAGCTCTTTTACATATTTTTCCATGCGGTCCTGGTAGGTAAAAGCCAACTGCGCACCTTCACGGGCAAAGGCTTGCGCAATTGCCCAGCCAATTGACCGGTGGTTGGCAATTCCGGCAATCAGCGCTTTTTTTCCTTCTAATAATGGCATATGTTTACTCCTCTCAAGAGGACGCTATACGTTCCTTGCAGCCTGCCTGAGCCGTAGGCTAGAGACTTGTTCCTTGCAGCCCTGCTGACGGCGAAGCCGTAGCACGCAGTGCGTTGCAGGGCTGGCTATCAATAGGTTCACCATCAGTCCGTTGGCAGACTGGCTATCAAAAGGTCCGCCATGGCGCGTCCCTTTGAAATAATTGTACGATATTTGCACCCGTACCGTTATCGCTCTACCGGGTATCGCCTCATCATCCAGCCATTCATACCATTTGCCAGGTTGTACACCCTTTTCAGACCGGCAACCAGGGCGATCTCTGAAGCCGAAGCACTGCGCTGCCCGCTCGCGCACACAAAGATGACCTCCTCTTCCTCTGGAAGGTTCAAATCTTTGAGCGCTTTGCCGAATGAGTAGATGCCGTTGATAGGAACCAGCGTTGCTTCAGGAATATGACCTCGATGCCACTCATCCGGCTGTCGAACGTCGATCACACGCGCACCGGATTCAATCATTTGTTTCGCTTCATCTGTACCAATCGTAGTGTATGGAAATGCCTCTTCTTCATCATGGTTGCGCATGTTCATTCTCCTCGTTTTGCTTGTGTTCTGCATCGTATTGTTCTAGCCAGAGACGGCCATAGGTGGTCAAGCTCAACACAAACTCGTCACCGATAAAGTTCATCGTAAGCAAGCCCTGGTCTTCCATATCCCGAAAGTCATCGGTGATCAGAAAGTAGTGGGGGACCAGGCGTGAAAGATCGCTTTCCGGCAATTGTTTCCAAATCAGTAATTCACGTATGACCGCCGCATATTTGGGGGTGCTATCATCAACTGCTCGCATAAACGCCTTCCTCACTTCGAATAATCTCAAGTGCGTTCCCGACACCTTGCTCGCCTCTGGTGTAGGGACAAGGGGCGGAGCGGTGTGGAGTGGGGGCCTTGTGCTTGTCCTGCGTATCTGTTCGCTTCATCCAGGGAGGACAAGCACAAGGCCCCCGCCCATCTGCCCCACTTCCCCTTGTCCCTACGTTTTACCAATGACAGTGTATCAAATCTGCCTCTAATGAGCAAGCAGTGCCTATCGACGGGCAGGCTCCATGTGTGTTATAACAGGGGAGAAATGCAGGGCGAGATCTAGCCGCCCTTACACCAGGAAGGAGGCATAGTCATGATGCCCGATCCATCCCAAGCGCGTATTCAAGCCGATACAGTCATACGCAATATTCGTCAACTTGTTACTATCGCCCAGCAGCCCATCACAGAGGCGGCTGGTCAATTACAGATCATGTCTGATGCCGCTATTGCGGTCCATCACGGTGAAATCGTCTGGATTGGCCACGATGACGAAGCAGAACCAATGTTCCAACATGATACAACAGGCAAGCCACGTGAAATTACCATTATTGATGCCCAGGGCGCAGTTGTTACTCCAGGGTTAGTAGATTCACACACTCACCTGGTATTTGCTGGCGACCGGGCCGAGGAGTTTCACCTGCGCCGCGGTGGAGTGAGCTACGGTGAATTGCTTGCGCAGGGCCGCGGCATTCTAACAACCATGCAGGCAACGCGCAGCGCGGATACCGAAGGCCTGGACAAGATCACGGAAGAGACCTGCTTGCGTATTATTAACAACTTGAATGCCATGGAAGCCATCCCTGCAAACCAGCGCAGCCGTGTGCGCGTGGTACCGACATTCCTGGGAGCGCACAGTATACCGCCTGAGTACAGGAGCAATCGCGGCGCTTATATAGATTTGATCGTCGAAGTGATGCTGCCATCGTTCGTCGGGCTGGCCCATTTCTGTGATGTCTTCTGTGAGCGCGAGGCTTTCACGCTGGAAGAGAGTCGTCGTATACTTACTCGCGCTAAAGAACTGGGCTATAAGCTGAAAATCCATGCCGATCAGTTGAGCGCGTCGGGCGGTGCGCAACTTGCCGCAGAACTGGGCGCGACTTCTGCCGACCACCTCGATTTTGCCAGTGATGCGGACCTGGATGCCATGCGCGAGGCTGGTGTAGTGGCCACACTGTTACCCGGCTGTTCGTATACATTGAGAAGTCCGTATCCATCAGCGCGGCGTTTGCTGGATCGCGGCTTATCTGTCGCGCTGGCAACCGATTTTAACCCGGGCACCTCCTACTGTGAAAATATGCAGATGATACTTGGTCTTGCCATGTCCTCGATGGGTATGACTCTGGAGGAAGCATTGACAGCATCCACCATCAATGGTGCACGCGCGCTGGCCTTGCACGAGCAGATTGGCAGTATCGAAGTGGGCAAACGCTGTGAACTCGCTTTCTGGTCTATTTCGGACTATCACGAAATCGGCTATCATTTCGGCGTCAACCTGGTACAATCGGTGCTGATTTCTTAACGAACTCGTATCATAAACATGATCTTTACAGATCGCGTCTTCGTACTATTATTTAGGGTTAAATGTTTCACGTGAAACATTCCATCTTCCCCGGCCTGATGTTTCACGTGAAACATCAACATTTCTAAGGGATGTGCACATTGGCTTCGACGCTTCCCAGTGAAAACCAGTTGGTTGTCGATTTGTTGGCAACGCTGCGCAGCGAAAAGTTTAGCCTGCGAGCATGGATACGTTTTCTTGGTCGTTCATGGGAAATGTCGTGTCGTACCGCTCATGACAATCCAACGCTGAAACGTTCCTGGATGCGCGTTTTGCTCTTCATAAGCTTGTTGGCAATCGCTCTATTGCTAGCCTGCGCTGTTTTTGAGGGACTCCCGGTTGCGCTGCACCTCCTTCCCGGGTTATTGTTTTGTGTCGTGTGGCAGCAAAGCGACCTCTTCTGGCATCTTGGATTGAATCGGTGGTCGCAGCTGGGAGGAACAGGCAAACTCTTTCCAGTTATTGGTACAGCTAACATCTGCACACAATTAAGGGGATTAGGAGCATGCTTCTTGTTCGGTAGGCTGATTGGTGGAGTGACAACGCCAACTGGAGTGGCCTTGCTGATTTTTCTGGGCGGTATCGTTACTGATATCCTGGATGGACAGATTGCCCGGCGCACCTGTACTCAGAGCAAATTGGGCCAGATCACCGATAGTGAAGCCGACTTTTGCCTGTACCTCGCACTCACCATTATCTTGATGCAGCATGGTGTCTTACCTTTGTGGTTGGGCATGGTTATGCTGCTGCGTTTTCTCATTCCATTTTTTGTGGCGCTGGCCAGTTATTTCCTCTTTGCTCATCCTGTTCGTTTCGGTTCGACTATCTGGGGGAAATATGCAGGGCTGGCGCAAAGCCTCTACTTCTTTGTATTGCTTGTTCCTACTCAGTTTACGTTCCTCGCAAGATGGTTGCACCTACCATTGTTGGTAGTGACGCTTGCTTTGCTTATCGTGGCACCTGTTGCCCAGATAGTAGTCAACCTGAAAGCGCTACGTGCGTGATACCGGATACGTCACTTTTTGCAAAGAGCTGCATGGCTGGGGCAAGCCCAGCCACTACTATACACGAATACACTAGCAGCGAAGCCGAAGTATAGTAGTGGCTGGGCTTGCCCCAGCCATGCAAATGTGACACACACCCATGCAAACGTGACGAACGCCTATGTGAAAATGTGACGAACACCTATGTGCATCTATATCATTTACGCGGCTACTTCCCATCTGCTACAATGCTTACAAGAGGCATCGCAGCCAGAAAGGATCACTTCTCAGATGAAGACAGAATATACTCATGAACTTCCGTCGCATGTCACCATAAATGGACAGGCGCTAACCCTCCCGGAGGTGGTAGCGGTTGCCCGTCATTACGCGCCTGTTACCCTGGGCAATGCTTCAATTAAAAGCATCACCGCAGCGCGTGCTGTGATTGAAACGATAGCGGCCGAGGAACGTAAGGTCTATGGTGTTACCACCGGCTTTGGACACCTGAGCCGCGTGCGCATCAAGCACGATCAGTTGACAGAGCTACAGCATAACTTGCTGCGTAGCCACTCTGCAGGAGTAGGCGAACCTCTGAGCGAGGAAGTGACGCGTGCGATGGTGCTGCTCCTTGCGGCAAGCCTGGCTCGTGGCAATTCTGGGGTGCGCGTTGAAGTGGTGCAATTATTGCTCGCTATGCTCAATGCTTCACTCTATCCTCACGTTCCCTCACGTGGTTCCGTCGGGGCAAGTGGCGATCTTGCTCCGCTGGCACACCTGGCTCTGACACTCATCGGGGAAGGCGAGGTTTTCTTCGAGGGTCAGCGTTATACCGGACTGGCAGCCCTGCAGCGCGCAGGATTGACCCCCATTTCGCTGCAAGCCAAAGAGGGTCTTGCGCTTATTAACGGCACGCACATGATGGAAGCCATTGCTGTCCTTGCTCTTCACGACGCGCAGACACTCCTGCACACGGCGGAAGTCGCGTGCGCTATGAGTATTGAANNNGATGAGCGCATTCACAAGCGCAGGGGACAGCATGGCCAGCAGATCAGCGCGGCGCATTTGCGCAACCTGGTGGCGGGTAGCCAGATCAATGTCAGCCACGCCGATTGTCCCAGGGTGCAGGACCCGTATTCCATGCGCTGCGCTCCGCAGGTCCTGGACTATTGTTCCGCCATTTTCGAGCGTGAACTGGGTGCAGTCACCGATAATCCTCTGATCTTCCCGGAGGATGGCGATGTGCTGAGCGGCGGCAATTTTCATGGACAACCCCTGGCTCTGGCCCTGGATTTCCTGGGGATGGCGCTTGCGCAGCTGGCGAGTTTCTCCGAACGCCGCATTTATAATTTGATGGGGCCGCACGATTGGGACGAGGGCGGCGCGCCACTTTTCCTGACGCCCAATCCAGGGCTGAACTCCGGC
>VBHV01000607.1 GCA_005881995.1 Chloroflexota bacterium
TTCGCCAACTGCGACTTAATCGTATCGGTGAACTGGTATGCCCAGACGCCCGCGGCATGGATGATCAAGGTGACGGTCTGTTTGCCATCAACCACAGGCGGCTGCGCCAGCCTCGTCACAATGTTACCCACCAGTACATACCCTGGCCCCGGATCCTTGGCCGCTTCGGCCATCAAGGCGCTGCTCACCAACCCAAAGGCGGCTTGCTGATCGTAGACCTCTTCGGTGCAGGTCACCGTCCCGGTCACTGTCACGCTCTTGGCTACGTCCCCTACCCGGTGATTGGCGGTGACGTTGGAGGTGCAGTTCAGTGAGTTAGGAACGACCTGTTCATTCTTCTTCATCTGTCTCTGCAACTGCGCCTGGGCTGCCGGTTTGAGCGAGGAGATCAACATCGTGGTAGCTTTCTGGATGTCATTCTGGGTAATCACCGAATTGGGGATAGGATCACGTCCACCGCTAAAGGGAGCGGGATTCCTCACCAGAATAGTACTACTACCACAACAAGTGCCACTGATATCAAAAGCTGGAATGTTTCCTCTCGCTCCCACAGGAACTGCGGTACCCAGTACCGAAATGGAACCAACGGGTATGGTGATCGGCCCATTAAAGGAGACCTGTACCCCATCTTTTCCCGTCAGTGTCCCTCCTGAGATAGTGACACTAGAAAAGCCGGTGTTAATGAATGTCAACGTTCCGGTAGCGTGAGTCCCTGCAATCGATCCTGTTGCACCAGCCGTTGCCGATTGTGAAGCCGAAGAAGGAGACATCAGGATACGGGCTTGCACCTGGCGTGATTTCGGATCCGGCGTTCCGGTGACGGCGGTGATCACAAAGTTGTCAGCGACCAGCTTACTCTTAGGCGTTATAGTGACAGTGGCCGTGGGAGCTGAGGCGCCAGGTATGATATGGGAAATCACTCCCTGTCCGGCAGGCGAAGCAAAGGCGATGCCTGCCAGCAGCAGCAGGATCAGAATAATCAGCAGGATGGCGAGCAACTGGCGCGTGCTGCGTCTTCTTGGTTTGCCACCTCCTCCACCTCCTCCACCAGTGTTACCCGTGGCGGGAGGTTGACCACCGCCTCCAGTTGCAGTGCGCCCATAGGCTGCGCCAGCACCCAGGCCCGCGCCTGCTCCTGCTGCACCTGCCAGTACCACTGAGCGTTTGCCCGTGTTACCATTTTTTGTAGGTGGCGTGCCGGATGGAGTGCTCGATTGTGCAGCGGGTGCAGCAGGAGCAGCCGGTAATTTCGCGGTCGTCCTGGGACGAGGGCCAAATGCAATGATATCTGGCCCGGCTCCACGCGATGTGCCACTTGAACCTGTCGGCCTGGTAGTCTCATCGGCAGTTTTGGAAGAATTGGCAGAAGAGAAGGTATTTATTCCCTGCGGCGGCGAGGGAGAAGGCGGTGGCGGCAACAAATCATCCTCGTTATCAGCCAGGTTCGCGCCAAGAGCAGCAGCACCCGCTGCACCGGCGAGGCCGATCAATGGGGATATATGCTTCTCATCTTCTTTGGTATCTTCATCTTCAGAGTATGGAGTAGCAGGTTGTGCGGGAGCGCCAGGCAGGGGTAAGGGTCGCCTCATATCGATCACATCGGTGGTCGGTGCGAGCCTGGCATTCGCGGGATCAGCTTTTTGCCGGCGACCAAACAGGCCCTTTTTCGCTCCTCCATTCTCGGCAGCTTCCGCGCGGAGCGAACTGGCGTAGCTCTCCAGCGAGGTAAAGACGGTAAAACGCCGTTGGCGCGCAAACTCGGCAGGGCCAGGCCCGCCAGGTGCGACGAAGACGATCTCCGTTTTGAGGCCGCGCCGCATATTTTTCAGCCCATCAAAATCCACCGGGCGCTGAAAGGCCCGGTTGGTCTCAGGTAAAACTACAGCCACTTGTTTGCGACCCAGCTTATCCTGCGTCAAAATGGCTGCCAGGACGCTCTGCCTGTCATCAGTTGGGGCTACATAGATAATTCCAATGGACGCACTGCGGGGGTCATTCGCGCCCAGCAGGTCCGCGCCGTCACCCTGTCTCATCGCTAATTCCCTCTTTATCCCTAAAATTGGCGTATATTCGCTGCTGATCACATTTTACACTAAAAGAAAGAAATCGCAAGGGGAGAATTGACCTGCCATAAGAAATAAACGGGCTACAAACGCAATTTATGTATTTTTGCAATGAAAAGCCCTCACGGAACAGCGTTGGTAGGCAACCCCGACACACTCAGCACATCCAGTGTAATGTGATTGGTATCGGAAGGAAGCGTCGTGCCGTTACCGCCATAAAGTTGAATGGAAGTTTTATCCACACCGAGTTGTTGCTTCAGCAGGGATTGCGCATCATCCTGGCTTTTGCCGGCGATCAGATTGCGCAACCTGGAAATCTGGTTGGCATTGAACTGGTAGACCCAGATGCCCTCGGTGAGGACTTGCAATGTAATAGCGTTGTTCGCGCCCATCCTGGCCTGCTGAACGGTCGTTACTATATGACCCACCGGCACAAAACTCGCGCCAGGGTTCAGGGTCGAGTCTGTCGCCAATAAATTCGCTGCCAGTGCATACGCGCTGCGTTGGTCGTAGACCTCACCGGTACAGATCACCCTCGCGCCTACAGTAACAGTAGAGGAGTGATCTCCCGCGGACTGGTCGGAGGTAACGGTTGGTGTGCATTGGGGCGGCTGAACCAGTTGCTCGCCTTTCTGCACCTGCTTCATCAACATGCCCTGCGTATTCGCGGTGAGCTTCGTGGCTAGCGCGCTTGCA
>VBHV01000228.1 GCA_005881995.1 Chloroflexota bacterium
GTGGATGGGGAAAAGAAATTTGCATTAATCCTGGCAGTCTCGTGGTAAAATAAAAGCATTGGCATAGAAGCAAGCACCTCCCGTTAAGAGCGACGGGAAGAGGAATCACATGGACATCTCAACCTTCCTACAACCCGGCTACCTCCTACAAACCTGCCTGCTCGCGCTCTCCATCTTCAACCTGGTCGCCTTTCTCTGGCTTGCCTTCACCGTGTGGCTCAATGGCGACCGCAAAGCCGGTATCGCGCGCCTGGGTGTGGTTGGTCTGGGACTCTCCGCCCTGTTCTTCTTCATTCACGCGCTCCTAATATCCGCTCCTTTTGCGCACCCAACCGGCCTGGTGAGCCAGGATTTTTTATGGCATCTCATCTGGCTGCCCGCCCTTGGCGTCCCCTATATCTGGTTCGCCATCGGCCTGTACTACGCTGCATTGATCAATCAGCAATGGCGCAAACGGCGCCCCTATTTATTGGTGTTTAGCGGTATACTGGGCGCCGTTGTCCTGGTATTCCTGGCCCTTAATCAATCAACGTATAGCTATGCCAGCGCCCTGCGCCTGGTCGTCTATAAAGAAGCCCTCAATGATATTCGTGATGGCCTGTTCTCACCGCCCGTCCTCTTATCCCTGCTCTTCCTCTGTTACGTCACCTTTTGCGCCATTGCTCCCTGGTTTACGCTTGGGCGCGTCAGCCGCTTGCTGTGTGTCCTCTGGAATTACCTGACCAGGCGCCCAATCGGCATGCCAACCCTGCGACATGCCCTTGTCGAGGCATTCTGGGATGATCCTAAAGATATTGAACAACTGGAAGAGCCTCATCTCTCCTGGCACCTGGCCCGTCCCTGGCTGCTGCTGGCGGCGCTTCTCATGGTGGCGCTTACTACGTCGCTGGGAGTGCTGGTAATCGAATCGATCATCGACTGGCTACAGCATCCAACGCTTTCCATCTCATCGGCACCGTCCTCCCAGAATGGCTTTACCACATTCAATCTCTTCCCCATCAACCTCATCATCCTGGATTTAGGCGCAACGGGCGCCGTCGCGCTGGTCATCCTACTCATCGGCTACTCCATCGTGCGTCACGGCATCTTGATTGAGCGTTCACTATCGCGGCGCGGCTTCCTTGCGCAGTGGCGTGGTATCGTAATTGTGTCTACCGGCGTGTCCATCTTTATTGCCCTGCTCGTCGCTTTTACGCATAGCAACCCTGGGGGCCTGCTGCTGATTACCGCGCTTGCCACGGGAGCCTATGCCCTTTTCACCTGGAGCAGCTATACCGCGCACGATCGCTACATCGCTCTGCTCGGGCCCTTTGTGCGCAGTACCAGCCTGCGCCACTGGTTGAATACCGACCTGCAAAAGACCGAACAGGACCTGGAAAGCCTTTTTTATCATCTCTGCCACAACGTTCTGGCTGTCCAATGCGCATATTTACACGTGTTGGCTGGCCCCATCAGGCGCAATTTCAGCTATCGCTGGCCATCTCAAGCCGCGCCGGACATATCGTTACCCGCCCTAAAAAACAGGCGCAAACAGGAAAGGGATGCGGCGGCCTGGATCATGAATGGCGTATCAGAAACTCCATCGCGCATACAAATCCTCGTGAATGGGGCGCCGATGATTTGCTGGGTATTGCCCATCCATGATGAACGCGGCCTGGTTGCCACTCTCTATCTTGGCCCGCGTGAAGATGGGGGCGCCTTTACCGACGAGGATATGAACCTTGCGCATGCCTGTGGTCAGCGCATCCTCGACACGCTGGGCGATCATGAAGCAATGCAGGCGGTTGCAGGGCTTCTGCGTCGCCGCATCATCGACGTGAAGTTACTCGGCGCCCAGCAGCGTCGTGTACTGCACGACGAAATTCTTCCTCAGATGCACCTTGCCCTCTTACGCCTGGAGACCTTGCGCTCGCTTCCCGCTACAAATGAAAAGTTGCAATCTGACGAGCCGGAGCGTACCCAGGCCGTCGATGAAACCATCGCGCGCATTACCGATGCGCACCGCCGCCTCGCCGCGATGATGCGCGCCACCGCTCCCAGCGCGCCCTATCGCCTTGAGAGTGACGGCATGATCTACGCCATTCGCACCATGCTGGACCAGGATTTTCAGCACTCCTTCGACGAGGTGGAGTGGTGCATCTCCGAGGAAACCGCTGCCTACATCGATGAAGTCACCCCACCCGCCATCGCCGAGCTGATCTTCGCCGCCGTGCAGGAGGCACTGCGCAATGCCGCCCGTCACGCGCGCGGTTCAGACGTGCATCGCCGCCTGCGCCTGGTCTTCAAAGCCTCCTGGAACAAGTCAGATAATAGCCTCGAAGTGATCGTCGCCGATAACGGGGTCGGCATCGCCTCCGCCAGCAGCTCCACCACAGGCACCGGCGGCGGCCTGCTAACGCACAGCGCCCTGCTCGCCATCGCCGGTGGCAGCCTCACCATCAAAAGCTCCCCGGGCGAGGGCGTCACCGTGCGCATCCTCCTCCCGGCGGCATCACTGCGCTAAGCTGCCGTCAACACAAAAGGCTCTCCCGGAGCGAGCACCTTCACGCTGGTCTCAGGCGCATGCTGCGCCACTGCTGCGGTAAATTCCTCAGGCGTGCCGTTGTACTTCAATAGAAGACGGTCCATGATGCGCCCGCCAGTAAATGCGTAGTGGGTCGGTATGGCCACGCGCGGGTGGATTATCGCGCAGAGTTCCGCTGCTTCTTGCGCGCTCATCACATCCCTGCGGTTAAAGGCGGGACGAATCATCAGACCATTGATCGCCAGCAGCGCCAGGTCGATTTGGGGAAAACGCTGCGGGATTTCGCGCAATGCGGGGATTAGCCGCGTGTCACCCCCGAAGTAAATGGTAAAGCCGCCCGCTTCGAGCATATACGTGATCTCCGGCACCCCATGGGATCCTGGCACGGCTGTAACCTTGATCGGGCCGAGCTGAGCAGTTTCCCAGGGATCAAGCTCGCTGATCTGCTGGAAGCCCGCTTTTCTCGCGGCTCCCCCGATGCCGCGTTTCACCACAAACGGAACGGTTTTGTCGCGATAGGCTTTGAACGCCTCCATATCGTAGTGGTCGTAGTGTCCGTGGCTCACAAGTACCCCTGCGAGCGGTGGCAAGTCTTCCAGGGCAATCCCAAGCGGCTCGCTGCGATAGTAGCCAAACTTCTCAGAGAACCAGGGATCGGTGAGAAGTGTGACACCTCCGAAATCGATCAGGACGCAGGAATGGGTTACGCGGGTGAGAGTGACGGTACTGTTCATGTTTGAATCCTTTCTGCTCGGCAAATTTAGCATCGTTCACTTATCTAACAAAGTTCGACAATGGTTAAAAAAAGAGACTACTCCTTGTCCTGGTGCAGCCAGGACTGGAGCAGACCGCGAATGGCCTGTTCCATCAGAGCCTTTGAGTACGCCTGCCCCTCGGAGATGCGACCAGTCATGGTCAGAGCGATCAGTCCATGCGCGACGCCCCAGAGGATATCGGCGCACTCGCCTACGTCTGCCACCTGAGCCCTGCTTCTCAGTATCCAGTTCTCCAGAGCATCCAGCAAAGCCTGAAAAGCCGCTCTCGCCTCCATTGGAGCCTCCACGCGATTAAAAGTGACGCCTCCCAAACTGTTCATGACCTGGTATAGTTCTGGACATCTGAAGGCAAAATCCCAGTAGGCACGCATCACATTGAGTACGCGTTGCTCAGGGTCATCGGTCATCGCTTGCGCGGCTTGCATGCCGTCCCGTAAGCGTTCAAAGCCCTGGCGAAGCAACTCCAGTAGGATGGCCTCCTTATTCTCAAAATATTCATAGATGGTAGGAGGGCTATACTCGATGCGTTCCGCTACCTTCCGAATGGTTACCGCCTGCCAGCCCTCCTGCAAAGCGATCTCACGAGCACCCGCGAGAATACCCTCTCTAACTTCTTGCTTTTCTCTCTCTCGTCGCTGTTTCGTTCCCATTGGACAACCTTATCTTAGTTAATAAAATCTAACTTTGTTAGAATAACTATACCATCCCTGATGCTCGTTGTCAAGGGATGATACATACCTTGACAGTTATATAACTAATGTGGTATACTCGTTCCATGATGACAACCTTCGAGGCATTGGCTGATCCAGTGCGCAGACGTATTCTGGACTTGCTCCGCGAGCGGCCCCGTCTAGTAGGGGAACTGGCTGACCTGCTCTCCATCAGTCAGCCCGGCATCTCCAAGCACCTGCGCGTGCTTCGCGAGGTGGGGTTGGTGCATGTACGTCAGGATGCGCAGCGACATTGGTACGAGCTGTGCCCTGAGCCGTTAGCAGAGGTCCATGCGTGGATGGAATCCTATCGCCACTTATGGGATGAGAGGTTTCATCGCCTGGACGACTACCTGCAAACCCAACAGGAAAAGGAGAAAGAACCATGACAGAACACCATGGGCAATACCCTCGACTACGTGTATGAACTCAAGGGGAATACCCTCATGATCTAGGGTGGGGAGAAAGGGTCTCCAGCCTTTTCAAGGGGACCTTTAGCCCCGACGGGAACACCTGCACTGGCGCCTGGGTCTTTCCAGGTGGTGGCTATGAGCCAACGATGACCAGGGTCACAAAGGCATATAAGGAGCAGACTTACCATGTGAGTGGACAGATGTGGTCCACATGAGATTGGAGAACACCATGAGAACAGTCCTTTCCAAAGACGGCACCGCTATCGCCTTCGATCAGTCGGGTCAGGGACTCGCGCTCATCCTGGTGGCTGGCGCAACTGCTACTCGATTAGCCGAGGCATCGCTAGCTGCGGCCCTGGCACCCCATTTCACCGTCTTCGCCTACGATCGGCGAGGCCGAGGCGCGAGTTCCGACACAGCACCCTATGCGGTCGAGCGCGAGGTCGAAGATATCGAAGCTCTCATCACCGAGGCGGGCGGATCCGCGTTCGTCTTCGGGCATTCCTCCGGCGCGGTTCTTGCCCTGGAAGCAGCGCGCCTGCTCCCCACGAAAATCACGAAGCTGGCGGTGTACGAGCCCCCGTTTATCATTGACGACAGTCGCCCTCCGGTGCCGCAAGATTACGTCCCGCATCTCAACGAGCTGATCGCGGCAGGTCGCCGGGACGAAGCAGTCGAGTACTTCATGACCGATGCGATGCTCGTTCCTGCCGAAATGGTTGCACAGATGCGGCAATCACCCATGTGGCCGCAGATCGAGGCGGTGGCGCATACGATCCCCTACGACGGCACCATCATGGGAGATACCATGAGCGGCAATCCATCGACAATCAGGAAGTGGGCCTCTGTCACCGTGCCTACGCTCGTCATGGTCGGAGGAGCGAGTCCTGCGTTTTTTCACAACGGGACTCAAACGCTCGTAGACATCCTCCCCAATGCCCAGTACCGTCATCTGAAGGATCAAGACCACGGTCCGGCTGACGAGGTCCTCACTCCCGCCCTGGTGGGGTTCTTCAAAGGCTGAGACGAAGGGCAGTACCGAGAACCCCGATCATGCGCGTCTTGAGGCCATGAAACTGCTCTACAGCGCTTGAGATCCCCACATGGCTCTTGGAGGAAAGATATGGCACAAACCGATATGCACGGAAAAATCTGCCTCGTGACCGTCATCCTGGGGTGCCGGGACAAGCAACGTGGAGAAGCTGCCTTGGCCGAGATCAAGGCAGCCAGCCCAACAGCCATCGTTGATCTGCTGCTCCTGGATCTTTCGGTGCAACGATCGGTTCGCAGCGCGGTGACCGAGTTCGAGAACAGGTATAGCCAACTTGATGTCCTGATCAACAACGCTGCTGTCTTCAAGCCACATCGGATGCTCACCGCGGAAGGCTATGAAACCATGTTTGCCACCAACCACCTCGGACCGTTTTTACTCACCAACCTGCTGCTGGAACGCTTGAAGACCAGCCCTTCGGCACGCATTCTCACCATTACTGCACCCTCAACCACGAGGATCGCTTTCGAGGATTTGCAAGCCGAGCACTCGTTCAAGGCCTTCCATGCCTTCGGTGCCTCCAAGGCTGCCAACCT
>VBHV01000608.1 GCA_005881995.1 Chloroflexota bacterium
GGAGTTTTCCGCTCAACTCCCGTCGTCTGTAGTACTTTTTCTTCCACCTGGAAAGGAAGCTCTCGCTCTTTTTTACTTCTGGCATTAGCAGCAGCTTCTAACTCTCGCAAAGCTTCCGCGGTCGGTATTTCTTTCCCTACCTCTTCGAGCAAATCTCCCGATTTTTCAGAGGTTAACTCTTCATCGCCTACTGCGGTAAGTGCATCCGCTTCCTGTTTACTGACTTCAATCAGCACCTTCCCCTGGCGCTTATCTCCTTCAGCAGGACGATCTACAGATTGAATGCGGTCGGCGGGAACTTCCAGTTTCTTCTTGAAGACGACACCCTTTTCGACAGTAAGTTTCTCGACGTTGCCCTGCACGTCGCGGGCAACGTCGGATACTTTCGGTTTACTGACATCCGCCTCGCCAAGATCACCCCTGGTCGCTTCCACTTCCATACCGGGTTGGACACTTCTATCATTGGATTTGCGTTTTTTGGGCACCGTTCCCGCCTCTCCCGCCTGGTCTTATCCCGCTGCATTCATCAGCTATTGCGGTTTTGGAAGAATCCTTGCCAGAAAGCAGCGAGTTGGCTGCGTATCTCTGAACCCGGCCAGGGAGTATAGAGCAAAACCAGCACTAATCCTGTCAGCAGTCCCATGCGGAACAAGAATTTCCTCTGCATACGCTTGCGTGCAGCGCGATTACGACGAGATTGCAGCGAATCACCCACACTCTGGATGTTTTTCTGTGCCTTCTGCAAACTTTTAGTAGCGCTTTTTGTGCTTTTTTCAAGCATCTCCTGGGCGGTAGCCAGGCCAGACTGCAAGGTCTCCTGCGTAGCACCCAGGCCAGACTGCAAGGTATCTTGTGCAGTATTCTGCCAGCGCTTCGCATTCTTGCTCGCCTTTTTCAGGTTCTTGTTCGCGCGTTTCGAGTTCCTTGCCAGAATAGCCTGCGCTACTGCCATGCCTACTTGAAGCGCGTCCTGCGTCTTCGCCAGCGTTGGCTGCACATTGTCCTGAACCTGCCCCAGGCCTTTATTTGCCTGCTTCTGCGCGCGCTTCAGGTTTTTGGCAGTGGCTTTCTGCGCACTCTTCACCATCTCCTGAGTCGTACCCAGTCCTGAAAGCAACAAGTCCTGCGCGTTTGCTACGTTCGACTGCACACTATCCTGCACCGAAGCTGCCGTAGACTTGACTACTTTTTTCGAGTTCTCTTTTACATTCGCACCGTTCAACTGGTACGTATCGGACGTTTTCTTCACGGTAAACCTCGCTTCCTTTCAATGGAATACTATCCCACTAACAGGCACGTTACACACGTTCATGAGGTTTCACAAGAGCAATTGTTGAGCTTGTCCCTACTAATTCATATGCGCACGCTTGGCATTCACGTTATGGCTGAGGAGTTCAGCCGGGACAATTCTGGTATCCTGTCGCCCCAGCGCCTTACGAGTTGATACCGTCGGACGGAGCGGACGCCTTTTACCCGTCAGACGCGCGCGATACGCGGCATGCAAGATATATTCAGCGACACTTGCTACCTTGCGCGGCACCCCATAAAAGCTGGGGAAATCGTTGATGTCCACCAGCATCAGCCCCTGCGGCGTTTCCAGTACATCTACGCCGTAGAGATCAAGCCCGAACATCTGCCCCACACAGCGCGCCAGCTTGAGCATCTCGCGATTCACCGGCACCTCCTTCTCCTGCACCCCGCTATGCAATGGAGAACTTTTGACAATCGCATGCACCTCCTGGCCTGTGACATAGAGCTTGATATCGTATCCTGTGTTCTCGACGCAGTGCTGCGCCAGGTAGTGGCTGGTTTCGTCAAGCTTCAATTGCGCCATCTCTTCAGGTGTGCGCACCAGGTGAATATCTTGTAAGGAGGTGCCATCGCTAGGTTTGACCACCACCGGATACAGTTCATGCGGTACCTTTACTAAGGCGCGATAATGTCCCACAAAATAGGTCGTTGGCACGGGAAGGCCACAAGACTGGGCGAAAGCCACCGCCACCGCCTTGTCTCGTATCAGGCGGATAGCGCGCGAATTATTGATCGTAGGGATACCAACAGCCTCAGCAGCCTCCAGGATCGTTAATCCAGGTCCATCAGTAACGGTTTTGAGGACGTAGGCGTCGTAGTTGGTCAGCGAGAGATCGGTCAGGCTGGTCACGGCTGCATACGGCTGCAGCACATCAATTTCATGCCCCCACTGTTGTAACTGGTCGGCTACAACCATCGGCATGGGTTTCGTTGCATATTTCTCTTCCAGGATAAAGCAGAAGCGCATGGATTATTCCTCCTCCAAATCAAGTTCTTTCAGGAGATGGCCACCTTTCTCCTAAATGTTCTTATGCAGCCTGCCAACGGACTGCGTCCTACCTGCGGTCAGGCAGGCCGCAAGGAATGTACTCAAATCGTTCTGT
>VBHV01000609.1 GCA_005881995.1 Chloroflexota bacterium
CAGGATGCATTCCAGGCATTGGCGCGCGAGTCCTGGGATACCTATCTTGGATTTATGCGTGCACCGTTCTCCTACTACCAGCGAGCGTTTGATACGGCTCAGACAAGCATGCGCGAGGGGGTAGAGGACTTTAAGAAAGCCGCCGATCAGGGAGTTGAGAATCTCCAGAAGGAGACGCGTTCTACCGAGAAAGCGGCGCAGAAGGCGTCCAGGTAATTCGCCGACGAGGAAAAGGGCCGGGTTTGTATTCCGGCCCTTTTCTTTTTATAGCGGACACCATGGATTTACGCGTCGTAGTACAATGCGAATTCTAGCGGTGTAGGCCGCAGGCGTACCTCATCTGACTGTGCGCGTTTCAGTTCGACGAAGTGTTCAAGCACATCGGTGGTGAAGACGCCGCCTTCTAAGAGGAAGGAGTGATCGTCTTCGAGCGCGTCCAGTGCGGCGTCCAGGGATCCCGGGACGGAGCGAATTTCGCGCAGTTCTTCCTTCGACATGTGGTACAGATCGCGATCGACCGGGCCATAGCCGTGTTCGCTTGGCTCGATGCCGCGGCGGATGCCGTCGAGACCGGCCATCAACAACGCAGAGAAGGCCAGGTAGGGATTCGCCGACGGGTCGGGTGGGCGGAACTCGACACGTTTGGCCGAAGGACAATCGGTCAGTGGGATGCGCACGGCAGCGCTGCGGTTGCCTTGCGAGAAGACCAGGTTCACGGGCGCTTCATAGCCAGGCACCAGGCGTTTGTAACTGTTCGTCGTGGATGCTACGATACCTAGAAGCGCCGGGGCATGGGTCAGCAGTCCACCGATGTAGTAGCGAGCTAATTGGGAGAGGCCAGAGTAGCCCTCGCCGTCATAGAACAGCGGCTTCTCACCTTTCCACAGGCTTTGATGCACGTGCATACCGGAGCCGTTGTCGCCAAAGATCGGCTTTGGCATAAAGGTGACGGTCTTGCCATGCTTGCGCGCCGTATTCTTCACGATATATTTATACAGCATCATACTGTCTGCCGTTTTAAGCAGCGTATTGAAACGGATATCGATTTCCGCTTGCCCTGGGCCGCCAACTTCGTGATGTTGCGCCTCAACCAGCACGCCGTTTTCTTCGAGCAGCAGCACCATCTCGGAACGCAGGTCTTGCAGGGTATCATTGGGTGCGACCGGGAAGTAGCCCTCTTTCACGCGCATACGATGGCCGAGGTTGGAGGTACCGTTGCGGGAGGTATTCCAGGGCGCTTCGTCGGAGTCGATCTCAGCGTATTGAATGTTGGAGGTGCTATTGAAGCGCACATTATCAAAAATGAAAAATTCGGCTTCTGGACCGAAGTAGCTGGTATCTGCAATGCCGCTCGATCGCAGGTATTCTTCTGCTTTGCGAGCGATGTAGCGCGGGTCGCGGCTATAGGGTTTCTTGCGGCCCCCCGGGCCTGGGTGGGCGACGTTACAAACCAGGCTCAATGTCGGAACCGCCGTGAAGGGGTCCATAATCGCGGTTGTGGCATCGGGGATAATCAGCATATCGCTTTCATTGATGGTCTGAAACCCACGCACGCTAGAGCCGTCAAACGCTTTCCCCTCTACAAATGTGTCCAGCTCAAGTTCGCGCACCGGCACACTGAAGTGCTGCCAGGTACCTGGTACGTCCACGAACTTGAAATCTACCATCTTCGCGCCATGCGTTTTAGCGAATTGCAGTACCTCTTCAGGGGTCATATCCTCTCGTCTCCTTCTCCTGCAAACCTAGCTCCATTGCTGGAATTGCTGTATCGATACATTTAGGTATTTTGCACAAAGACGATCAATAATCGGTTTTGATCCTGATTAGACCAATCTCTGCTACTATCATAGAACGTTGGTACCGATGATGCTATAGGTAGATTACCAGAAAGCTATCGTATAAATTTTGTGCAAAATATACAAAAATCAGACATGCTGGTAAAAACTTGCTTTAGGGCGTAGAAATGTATATGATAGACTGAACAGTTCCAGGGGAGAAAACGTTTATGAATAACCCAACCGGACAACCATTATTCCCGTTACCATCACATCCGCTTCTGCCTCCTCCTCATAAACCGCGTTTAGACAAAGTGCGCTCCTGGCTGAGAAGCCGAACGGGGCGTATTATTGTGCCACTGGTCGCCCTGGTGTTCGGGATAGCGATTGGCATCGCATCATTGCTCTTCTATGGACTCTCTGGCGAGGGGACGGTTTTACTTGTGCCTGCCCCTGGTAAAGGCGCTCTCATCATTGAGGCAGATAAGGCTCTTCTTACGCATATTGTTGACATGAATTTACGTGATGCGGGTATGCCGGGGCATATTAGCAACGTGGCGGTTGACCTGGCGCTTGGAGACCAGATGACCATTGGCGGTGACGATGGATTTAGCCTGCTGGGCATTGGTGTAAGCAAGCATTTCACCATCGTCGTGCAGCCGTATGTGAGCAGCTGTGTGCTTCAGATACACGTGTTACACGCGGATGTCAGTAGCATTCCCGTGACCGGCTTCGTTCAATCGTTTGAGTCGCATATCAATCAGCAGCTACAAGAGAAACCGAGCGGCTTGCCCAAAGGTTTTCAGTATTGCACCACCGGTGTGCGTACCACGCCTGCCGGTATGTTTGTCACCTATTCGGCTACACCAATATAGAACGGGCTG
>VBHV01000610.1 GCA_005881995.1 Chloroflexota bacterium
GGGAATGGACACCGATAAATCCCCGCCGAAAATCATGGCGTTGATGCCGATAACATGTCCGTCCGCGTTGAGCAATGGTCCGCCTGAATTGCCGGGCGCGAGACCCACATCCGACTGAATGTAGTGCGTGGTAAAATCATCGGCCAGCTTTGCTGTGCGCATGATGCTCATAATACCTGCCGTTACCACCCAGCGCTGACCCCAGGGATGCCCTATGGCAAAGACCCACTCGCCTACACGGAGCTTCGTTGAATCGCCGATAGGCAGCCTTTTCAGGTTATCCCCGTCGATTTTCAGCAACGCCAGGTCGAGGCGAGGATTGCTGTGCAGGACGGTGGCCGCGAATATGCGACCATCCGAGAGCAGCACTTCAACATGCGCCTTGTCGCCGGCAACGACATGATGATTGGTAAGTATACGCCCATCTTCATGCCAGATGATCCCCGTGCCACCTCCGCGTCCCCCCGTGCGTACCTGCACAATGCTGGGCTGCGCCTTCTCAAAAATGGCTGTCAGCCCAGACGAAAAGACATCGGGGAGCGGAAATGAAGAAGATGTTGAGAAAGTAGTTGTTTGTGTCATTGTATGTACCTGTTTCTCTGTAGGGGCGCGATACGTTCCTTGCAGCCTGCCTGACTGCGAAGCAGTAGCACGAAGTGCGTTGGCAGGCTGGCTATCAAAAGGTTCGCCATATCGCGCCCTCCTCGGAATGGTAAATCGTTCTTGCGCTGTCCTACCGTGACCGAGGAACCGAGCATTTGTTACTTGCGTTGTCCTACCGTGACCGAGAGCGTCTGGATGGTGTTGCCCCGAATAACCTCGACCGGGACCGCTTTG
>VBHV01000611.1 GCA_005881995.1 Chloroflexota bacterium
CCTGGAGGACCATACCGACATTCTGACGCAGGAGGGAGAGTGGATACTGGCGAGTGTCTCGCCCATCGAGCTTGACTACGCCACCGCTCACTTCGTAGAAACGGGGGATCAATTTGACGAGCGTGGTTTTCCCACCGCCTGAAAGTCCTACCAGCGCGACTTTCCTTCCGGCAGGTATGTGCAGGTTGATACCTTTGAGAATGAGCTTTTCCGGGGTATAGCCAAAGGTGACATTTTCAAAGGTTATTTCGCCACGCAAGGTCTGTGGACCAGCGTATGGTGTCGAGGTCTCGATAACTTCAGGCGTTTGATTGAGGATATCCTGGATACGTTCGGCGCCAGCCGCAGCGCTGGTGGCGATATTGGTCAACTTGGAGAGGTCTTTCATGGGCTGGAATAGTTCGGCAAGCAGGGTAATGAACAAGATCACAGTACCAATACCAATGCTCGCCGCTGGTATCGTGACGAGGAAACTGAAGGTGCTGCCCGAAGCGACATATGCCCCTATGCCGATGATGACGGCGGTACCAATTCCTACAAGAACGGTTACGAGCGGAGTGAATTGGGCCTGTAAACCACCAGCGCGCAGGCCAGCCTTGCGAGTCTTGTCAACATACTTATTGAAACGATCTGTCTCACGCTCTACGAGGTCAAAGGCTTTGATGACAGTGATAGCTCCGACATCCTCTACCGCGACATCGGCTACCTCTCCGGCAGCCTTCGAAGTTTTCTTTGCGGCGGCTTTAATACTGGAGGTGTAACTGAAGACGACGACAGCAAGGGCGGGGACGATGACGATGGAGAGCAGGGCATAGGGTGGGCTATTTGCCAGTAAGAAGATTGACCAGGCCATCGGTGACAAATTTTTCGATATCGGTGATATTACCTGTCACGCGCTGCACGAGATCGCCTTTCTTCTGTTTTCCATGCCAATCAAGAGACAGGCGCTGTATCTGTCCAAAGAGATGATTGCGTAATCTGGCCGAGAGGTTCTGTCCGATGTACGCGGCAAGGTATAGCTCAAAATACCCTAATATGGCTTCCAACAATGCAACGATGACGAGAACAGTGGCTGCAAACAGAATGACCCCCAGGGCCGTATGAGGATGGGGATTGTTAAGGCTGGCCTTCGCAGGTGTACCATACTTATCAAAGAAATTAATAAAGCCATCGAAAATTGGCTCTGGATCCAGGCCCGCGGGATTCTGGGTGCTGATCTGAAGTTTATTGGGAATCCACTTCAGGGGATATGCCGCTCCAATAGCGGCGGCTACCTGGGCAAATGAAACGAATATGGCAATCAATACAAAAAAACGATAGCCCTTCAGATTGCGATACATGAAACGGAATAGAAACAGCATAGGTCCTCCTTATGACTGCCAACTGGGTCCTTATGCCGACTGCCAACTAACTGCGTTCTATACTGCGCGTCAGGCAAGATGCAAGGTAGTACCTCCGGTCAGGTAGTCGGTAAGGCGTCGCTCCTCCTTACTCTGACCGGGATACAATTTCTAAGGCAAAACAATGCAAATCAAACAAGAGATGTTGAAGAATTTGGTACCTGTACTATAACATAATCGACGATAGATATGAAGATTTTTTTCCCCTGATTTGGAAACTTTTCTCGAATTGAGGAACGAGATGTTTCTTGTTATTCCTTTTTAGGCAACGCAATAGGTAGTATATGTATTGCTCTTCCTAAAGCGCTCTCTGTCCCCTCCAGCAGAATTTCACTCAAACCGGGATGGGCATATAAAATTTCGGAGAGGTCTGTTAATGTCGCGCCCATCTCAATTGCCAGCGTGGCCTGGCCGATCAGATCACCGGCGCGCGGACAGACGAGGGTGGCACCCAACAATACACCGTCACCGGCGCTTGCCACCACTATTGCTACGCCGTTGTCGGCTCCCAGTGTCAGAGCGCGACCATTTGCGGCTATGGGAAACCGCCCGGTGACGATGTTATAGCCTGCTCGGGTGGCTTCCTCAGCTGAATAGCCGACGCTTGCGAGTTCGGGTGTGGTATGTACGACCAGTGGCGTGACGAGCGGTGCGAATTGCACGCGCTGGCCCGAGAGGGATTCGGCGGCGACTTTAGCCTGTTTGATGGAGATACTTGCCAACGCGCGCCCGCCAGTACAATCGCCAACAGCGTAGATATGCGGTATGCTGGTTTGCTGCATGGTATTAACGCTGATGCCACCATTGTTTGCAAGTGTTACACCAGCCGCGTCCAGATGTAACTCTGCTGTATTTGGCTGAATGCCTTGAGAGATTACGATGGGGCGTTCGCTGATGTTCGATACGCTTGACTTTGTTGTTACCTGGACACCAAGTTTACGCAAACCCGCCTGCACCAATCTTAGCGCGGTTGGATCAACTTCCGGCAAAAGCTGGTCTCCTGGTGTGAAGAGCTTGACTTTGACTCCCAGGCGCGCAAAGAGGGTTGCCAGCTCCAGCGCAATATAGTCGTCACCATAGATAGCCGGTGTTTCGGGCAGCTGCGCGAGTATTAAGGCCTGTTCGGGTGTCAATACCTGTTTGCCGTCGTAAGGCAGTTCCGCGACGGGTGCAGTAAGCGCGCCGGTAGCAATGATGCAGTGCTCGAACTTGAAACGGAGGGAGCCATGTTCGCCTTCAACGCGCATCTCCTGTGAGTTCATAAACCAGCCGGTGCCATGCACAAAGTCGATGCGATTGCCGGAGATGAGACGCCGCACTCCATCAGCAAGACGATCAACCACGCTCTGCTTCCACGCCTGCATCTCACTCCAGTTGTACGAGATGGATTCTGCATGGATACCCATCGCGGCAAGTTCTCCCCGGTCGATCAAGGTGACGTGATGTCCCAGTTGTGCAGCTCGTATGGCCGCGACATAGCCACCTGGACCGGACCCCAGTACTAACACGTCGACGGCGGTGGTGACATCTCCTACAACCATATGTTTTCTTCTTTCTGGGTGATCTAATCTAGCTGGCGACCTCACACCATATCCAGCATCAATTGCTGCGGATTCTCGACCAGTTCCTTGAAACGTGCGAGAAAAGCGCCCGACAATGCTCCATCAATCAGGCGATGGTCAAAGGAGAGCGCGAGGGGCATCATAGGGCGCACGACTACGGTTCCCTGCTGCACGACGGGTTTGTCCTGAATTCTGCCAAACGCGAGAATGGCCACTTCAGGATGATTGATGATGGGCATGCCACTGCCGCCGCCAAAGCTGCCCACGTTGTTCAAGGTAAAGGTGCTGCCGCTCACTTCCGGCAGCGATAGTGTACGCTTTTTAGCCCCATCAATCAATCGTTCAACGCTGCTGGCTATTTCCAGCAGAGTGAGGCGGTCGGCGTTGCGCAGCACCGGCACAAGCAAACCCTCCGGTGTGGCGGCAGCAACTCCAATATGATATGAGCGTTTATAGATAATCTCGCGTCGCTCCTCATCCAGGCTGGCATTGAATACCGGAAACTCTTTCAGCAAGGGGATCAGGAGTTTGATGAGCAGTGGAATGTAGGTGAGGCGTATGCCGCGCTTTTCCGCGATGGGTTTGAGAGCATCGCGCAAGACTACCAGGCCACCACCATCGACTTCATCAAAAGCTGTTGCATGTGGGATGGTGCGCCAGGAACGCTCCATATGTTCGGCAACGCGTTTACGCAGTCCCGTTAAGGGCTGGCGTTCATCTTGAACAGCAGGTGCCGTTGTTTGCAAGGCCTGGCGCTCCCCGGTTTGAGGTAGTGCATCTTCCGCGGTTTTGGGCGCTGGAACAGATGTGGCAGCAGCAGGAGAAGATTCAGTCTGAGAGCGGCGTTCGGCAATGGCCTTCACATCCTCGATCGAGACACGTCCATTGGGATTTGATGGCGTTACCTGCTCCAGGTCTACTCCCATTTCGAAGGCGAGTTTGCGCACGGCGGGGGCAGCCAGCACACGTTGTTTGGGCGCTGTTGGCTGAGTTGGCTGTGTTGTTTGCGTTGCAGGGGTGGGGGAAGATGAAGGTACTGCCGGGGGAACTGTAGTCGCTGCGCCCTGGCCTTTGGCAGAAGCAGCATTATCGCCATTTGAAGGCGTAGGCGCGTCAAAGACGACCAGGACATCACCGACCCTGGCGGTCTGACCGTCCTGCACGCGAATCTCCGCGACACGGCCTGTAACGGGTGATGGTATCTCGACGACGGCTTTATCTGTTTCTACCTTGACCACCGTTTGATCCAGCTTGACGGTATCACCCACTTTAACGAGCCATTCGACAATTTCGGCTTCGTGCATGCCTTCGCCGAGATCGGCCAGTTTCAATTCACTCATAACTCTGTCTCTCCATATTACGGTTCCATGATCTCCCTCAACACCGTCATCACCTTAGCGGGAGTGGGCAGGTAATAGTCCTCCTGCCCGGGCACAGGAAATGGTGTATCGTAACCCGTCACGCGCCCGATGGGTTTCAGCAAGGAGTAGAAGCAGCGTTCGTTGATCACTGCTGTGATTTCCGCGCCTATGCCGCCTGCGCGCGGAGCCTCGTGCACGATGATCGCGCGGCCCGTCTTCTCAACCGAGGCTGCGATAGCATCTTCGTCTAGCGGCCAGACGGTGCGCAGGTCGATGACTTCGACGCCGATTCCCATCTCTTGCTGCGCCTGTTTTGCTGCTTCCAGCGCGACGTTGACCATGGCTCCATAGGCAAAGATGCTGACTTCGCTTCCTTCCCGCACGACCTTTGCCTTGCCCAGGGGAATGTTATAGTGTTCCTCGGGTGTTTCCGCGCGGAATGAGCGATACAGTTTGATATTTTCAAGCATAAGCACCGGGTCGGGGTCTTCAACTGCCGAGGCCAACAGGCCCTTTGCATCGTAGGGGTTCGAGGGAATGACGATCTTGAGGCCGGGTGTCTGCAAAAAGACGCCTTCGAGACTGTCGGAGTGCAGTTCGGGTGTGCGCACTCCGCCGCCGTAGGGAGCGCGCACCACTAAGGGGCAGGTGTAGGCTCCCGCGCTGCGAAAACGGATGCGCGCCGCCTGCGAAACAAGCTGATTCATAGATACAAATAAGAATCCAGCAAACTGTATCTCGGCAATTGGTCGCAAGCCATATATAGCCATGCCGACGGAACTGCCAATGATGGCTGATTCTGATAACGGCGTATCGAAGACACGCTTCTCACCGAATTTCTGCTGCAGATGTTCGGTGACGCGGAATACTCCACCATTGGCTCCAATATCCTGTCCAAGCACGACAACGCGCTTATCACGCTCTAATTCCAGGG
>VBHV01000386.1 GCA_005881995.1 Chloroflexota bacterium
TGTGTAATCCAGGTGTTACTCATAGTATAAGTTGCCTACTTCCTTTTTAGCCTTGCGAGCATGCCACTTCGCAAATAAAGTTCTGTTCTTTTCAGACTACCGAAGAATCGCTGAATTACTTCTCATACACCACTTTGTATAGACCTGTATGGTCTAGACCTCTCCCCGCTCCTTCATCAGTAACCGTGTGAACTTGCCAGCCACGCTTTGTCATTTTCTTTAAATCTCTAAGAAACTGATACCGCGCTTCTCCCTTGAACATTCCTGACGTATACGTCTTGACTTGTTGCATTTGCGTTGTCTCATTTCTCCTGATTGTTGCTGTGTATCGTAGAACTTGCTCAGTGTTTGGTCTGTAAAGTGTACTTGATGCTCTAACCAGTCCCACCTCCTCTACTCAACCCAAGGAGAACTCCCCCGTTGTGAGAAGGCAAAAAATACGGATGTCCCATAAGCACATTCCTTAGACGCGATCATGGTACTGGTTCCGTTTCTTTTCCCTTGCTCGCCTCTCGGCGTCACGATAGATCATGTAGCCAAAAGCACAAACAAAGATTGCGAGGGCGAGGAACAGGGGGATGAATGATGGCATACTGATCTCCTTTGCTGTTGTATGCTAGAAACACTTGAATGGAGAGAGAGAGGGAGCACAAACGCAAGAGAGCCAACATGACCACCTTGTCGCAGTACGCTCTCAAGATCTGAGCGCCATTTCATACGAAGAACTTGAGGGTCAGAACCCATAAGAAGATCTATGAGACTCTTTAAGTATACACTATTTTTTACGAAAATGCAATATTTATCAAAGGAGCTGAGATACTCAGTAAATTATTTCTGTAACCTGGAGACTCGACCTAAGAATCTTAGGAAGCGCACCTGGTGTTGCTATGCATAGTGCGCTTTGCCTTATCCGTTCCGTGCGATGATTTGCAACCACATGCGCGGCACCTCGGTCATTCCGAGTTCCTGGCATGCCTGGTACACGGTCGTGCCAAGGGCGGCGGCTCCCAGGGCCAGCGGGGCCCCTGGCAAGGCCCCCTCGATGAAGAGCCAATAGTGCCCAAGGTCCCTTAACCCATCCAATGATATCACCACTCGTTCCTGGAGGGTCTCAACACGGCTAAATCCACTCTCCTTGAGCAGGCTACCATACTCCTCGGGAGTGAGCCACTGCATGGCGATTGCTTTCGCCTCGCGTGATAACTGCACTTCTGGATATGCTTTGCGCAGCCACTGCACAGCTCGGCGTATCCAGAGACGGCTGAAGCGGAGGGTGCTTTCGACGTTGGCGCCAGTGTAGAAGGCGCTATTACAGGCAAAAATCCCGCCTGGAGCAAGAATAGCGGCTATCTGCCGAAATGTGGCGCGTTTATCAGCAATGAGGTGGATGGCGTTACAGAAGAACACCGCATCGGCATCGTGGACGAGTGTGGGAAGATCGCCGGCTTCTCCCTGGAAGAAATCGACTTGCACCCCCAGCCCTTCGAGGCCCTTCTGCGCGCGCTGTAGCGCGTCTGCTGACGGGTCAACGGCGAGAATGCGTGCCTGGTGTCCTCGACGGGCCAGTTCTTCGGCAATCAGCCGCGTGACCGCTCCAGTTCCACAGGCCATGTCCACAATCGTCAGTGTCGCATCAGGAGGGCGTGTCACCAAGGGTGCGAGTGCTTGCTGAACCAGTGAACGGTTGATTGCTGTATAAAATGGATAGGATGCAAAGGCTTCAAACGTAAATTGGTGGGTTTCCTCCGTCTCAAAGAAGCCCATGAGTGCCACCTCTTCTCTCTTGACTGCTGCTATGGAAGTATCTGGCGCTAGAGTCCAAGTCCAGGACTGTCGCTCAGATACGAAAATTATACCTTATCATTCAAGTTGAGAGACAGAGAACACGCTGTGTCACTACCTGCCACAGTACATCAACGCGACAGAGAGTGACACCAACACAAAGCAGTGGAACCGGTAAGACCCAGGAGGGGATTTCTTCACCTGGTACAGCATGTCTTATTCCTTCAAGACGTAGCCGACGCCGCGCACTGTATGGATGAGGCGTGGCTCGCCCTCGGCTTCCAGTTTGCTGCGCAAGTAGCCAATGTAGACCTCCATCACATTGGAGGAGCCTTCGAACTCCATGCCCCAGACGCGGTCCAGGATGATCTCACGGGTGAGTACCTGGCGCGGGCGCCGCAGCAAGAGGGCCAGTAACTCGTACTCGGTGGGAGACAGTTCAATCTCGCGTGCGCCACGATGGGCCACGCGTGTACCGGTATCCAGCTCGACATCGGCGTAGCGCAGCAGCTCGTGCCGCTCCTCCTGGCTGCGGCGGAGCAACGCCTTGACGCGGGCCACCAGTTCTTCGGGGGCAAACGG
>VBHV01000387.1 GCA_005881995.1 Chloroflexota bacterium
GTGGAGCTATTCTCCATGGAGCAGAAGCCAACCGCTATATCCTCATAGACGCGGTAGACAACTTTCTGGTCGGCCCGGTCATTGATCGAGCGCGGGCACGTTGGATTGTGGGGAAAGGCATCCTCTTTATCGATGAGCCTGAGCACCTCCAACAGCGCCGTTTGATTCTGCCATCCATGCACCGCAAGCGTATCGAGGTCTATCAACGGGTGATGCGCGAGGTGACGACGCAGATTCTCGACCGCTGGCAGCCGGGAGTGGAGATCAACGTTGCCAGTGAGATGGATGATCTGGCGCTCATCATCGAAGGACGCACACTCTTCAGCATGGACTTCAGCGGGACGGAGCACGCGTTGAGCGATGCTGTAGCCGTAGTGACCCGGACAATGAATGACGCCTTTCGCATCGCCTTTGCCCAATTGCCGTTCGATGTGCCCGGCATTGGCTACGGGCACAGTGTGCGTAAGGCGATCTCGCGTATCAAAGCGATTCTGGAAGAGATCATTGCCCGTCATAAGCGCGAGGAGAGCGATACGGGCGATATTGTTTCGATGCTGGTTGCTGCCCGTGATGAGGACGGAAATCGCCTGAGCGCCAACCAGATCATGGATCACCTGCTCACGCTGTTTGTGGCCGGACATGAAACGCTCGCCAATGCGTTGACCTGGGCGTGTTACCTGCTCGCTCAGCAACCCCAGGTCACCTCAAAATTGCTCAGTGAACTGGATGAACAGCTTGGCGGACAACCGCCGTCTCCTGCAGACCTGGAGCGACTCCCCTACCTGGAGCAGGTCGTCAAGGAGGTGCTGCGCATCTACCCTCCTGCTGCCAGTCTTTCACGCATCGTGCGTGAACCCTTCGACTGGAAAGGATATGCTTTCCAGGCGGGCGATATTGTTATGTACTCCCCCTACGTTAGTCACCGCATGCCCGAACAGTTTTCTGACCCAGAAGTATTCCGGCCCGAACGCTTCGATCCGGTGTCTGGGGAGAAGCATCCCCCTGGCGCCTTCATCCCCTTTGGAGCGGGTCCTCGTACCTGCCTGGGCGCGCCGTTTGCCATGATGGAACTCAAGACGGTACTGGCTATGATCTTGCAGCGCTTTCGCCTCGCTTTGGTCCCGAACCAGCGAGTGGAGGCCACAGTTCGAACCACTCTTCAACCCAGGTACGGTCTACTGATGCGACCTTACCTCCGGGATTGGTAATCACCGGTCAGGGTCTGTGAATGATGGCCAGGGCGACCGCGAGGGTCGCCCGTACAATATACGTTGACGTGTAACACGGGCAATTTAGTATTGTACGGGCGCCCCTCGCGGTCGCCCTGGCCATCCAAATGTCTTCGCGGTCGCCCTGGCAGTCCAATCATATTCCCAGCAGTCATTCACAGACCCTGACCACTTGACACAGCGCCTGTTTGCATGTAAAACTCTATATATGATATGAAAATTTTCAACCCCATATAAAAAGCTGTGCAGTATAATATAACTCTGCGGCGGATTAGCATGCCAGAAAGGAGAAACTAAATGTTCAAACAGGTACTTGATCCGCTAGGGAATCTTGGTCTGACAGTATTGGTCGCGCTCATACCAGTCCTATTTCTGCTGGTGCTGTTAGCCGTCTTCCGCGTCACTGCCTGGCTGGCCACATTGATCGGGTCCATTCTCACCCTGATCATAGCCATTGTGGTGTGGCAAGTGCCGGTGGG
>VBHV01000388.1:0-2267 GCA_005881995.1 Chloroflexota bacterium
AGCCGTGCATATTGCCGAGATGATTGATCAGGGTTGGAACGTGGTCATCACGCACGGCAACGGGCCACAGGTAGGCTTTATTCTGCTCCGCTCGGAACTGTCCAGCCACATCCTGCATCCTGTCCCGCTGGATTCCTGCGGCGCGGATACCCAGGGCGCTATCGGCTACATGATTCAGCAGGCCCTGCACAACGAATTTTTACGCCGTGGCATCCAGCGCCAATGCGTCACTGTAGTCACACAGGTACTGGTAGACGGCAACGACCCGGCCATGCACAATCCCAGCAAACCCATCGGCTCCTTCTATAAAGAGGAAGAAGCCCGGGCCAAAATGGAGCGCGAGGGCTGGACCATGGTTGAGGATGCAGGTCGGGGCTGGCGGCGCGTCGTACCTTCGCCCATCCCAAAGGAGATTATCGAGCGCGACGCCATCGATACCCTGATCAAGGATGGCTTTATCGTCGTTGCCGTAGGCGGTGGTGGCATCCCCGTTATGCGCAGTAATGAAGGCAAGCTCTCAGGCATAGAGGCTGTAATCGATAAAGACTTTGCTTCCAGCCTGCTCGCCACCGAGTTACAGGCTGATCTCCTGCTCATCTCAACCGGCGTAGAGAAAGCCGCCGTCAACTTCAAGAAACCCAACCAGCGTGATCTTGACCGTATCACCTTAAGTGAAGCCAAACAATACTTTAATGAAGGACACTTCGCCAAAGGCAGCATGGGACCCAAAATCCAGGCCAGCATCAACTACCTGGAACGTGGTGGTCGTGCCGCCCTCATCACCATGCCCGAAACTATCGGCGAAGCCTTGTCCGGTCAAACAGGTACATGGATCATCCCAGACGAATAGTCTTCTAAAGAAAGGACAACACATGAAAACCAACTTACGAGGCCGGGACTTCATCAGCACCCAGGAATGGACCAAAGAAGAACTCGAAACCGTCCTCCAACTCGCCTTCGACCTCAAAATGAAATGGGGCCTCGATCTTCCAACGCGCCTGCTGGAAGACAAAACCCTCTTCATGCTCTTCTTCTTCTCCTCAACGCGCACTCGCAACTCATTTGAAGCGGGCATGACCCGCCTGGGAGGACACGCTATTTTCCTGGAACCGGACAAAATGCAAATTTCGCACGGTGACACGCCGAAAGAAATTGGCAAGATTCTCTCATCGTATGGACACGGCATTGCCATCCGCCATTGCGATTGGGGCGATGGCAACAAATACCTGCGCGATGTAGCTGAACATGCCCGCGTACCCGTCATCAACATGCAGTGCGATATCTATCACCCCTGCCAGGCCATGGCCGACCTCATGACCTGCATCGAGAAGAAAGGTGACATCAAGGGCAAGAAAGTGGTCATGTCGTGGGCATACGCCAAATCGTACACCAAGCCGCTCTCCCTGCCACAGTCCGTCATCGAATTGTTCACCCAGTTCGGCGCGGATGTCGTCCTGGCTCATCCCCCACAATTCGATTTGATGCCGGACATTCTCGAAAATGCTGCCAGTAACGCGCGTAAAACCGGCGGCAGCTTCAAGATCGTCCACGATATGGATGAGGCCTTTGTAGGAGCCGACGTGGTCTATCCCAAGAGTTGGGGGCCGCTGGTCGCGGTGCAGGACTCTTCACAGATGGTAGACACCATTCGCCAGTATGAAAGCTGGATTTGTGACGAGCGCCGTATGGTCCTGGCTAAAGAGGATGCCATCTACATGCACTGTCTGCCCGCCGACCGCGGCGTCGAGGTCACGGATGCCGTCATCGACGGCCCGCAATCGGTCGTCTACGACCAGGCCGAAAACCGCATGCACGTCCAGAACGCTATCATGGCGCTTACCATGGGTGGCCGTTGAACTGAAAGAGGCGGGCAACACAGAATGATCTATGCCCCCTCTTTTCCCGTATTCTACTATCAGAAAGATCAAAGTCGAATATCTTTCCCACACAGCTTCTTGTCAACAACAATTTTGACACAGCACAAGGAGGAAACTATCATGGACAGAATTGAAACTGTCAAAGCCTTTGCGGCAGCGCTGGAAGCGCGAGATTTTGAGAAATCTGCTTCCTATCTCTCCGATGATTTTGTATTAAGCGGCCCCGTACCCCAACCCTTAGGTAAACAGGAGTTTATCGCCGTTCAAAGCGCATTTCAGAACGCCTTTCCTGATTGGTTATTCAACAGCCATAACGAGGTTGAGCAAGGTGATACCGTAACGGCAACAGTCCAGATCACAGGCACTCATACGCGCGAACTGGTTGTTCCA
>VBHV01000388.1:2301-3582 GCA_005881995.1 Chloroflexota bacterium
GTGGAGTGCTGGGCGTGCTCGCTCAAATCGGCGCCCTGCCTCAGATGTAGAGAGTACGGCACTTTGTTTCTGCCGAGTCCTGTAGCAGCCCTAGAAATCCTCGTCTTCTTCCTCGCCAGGGCGGCGAGGAAGAAGACGAGGATTGAAAACCGCTCAGTAGATTGAATGCGCCCTCATGACCTCCTCGACAGTTTGTACCAGCGTCTCATCGCTAAATGGCTTCGGTAGATAGCGATCGGCTCCTTGACGGAGTCCCCAACTCTGATCCAGTGGCGTATTTTTAGTACTCACCATGATGATAGAAACACGTCTCTGTGGGTCTAAAGCGCGGATCTGACGACAGAGGCCAAACCCGCTCATTCCAGGGAGCACAACATCCAATACTATACAATGTGGACGTTCCCGGACCGCTTTCAGCAATCCTTCATGCCCACTTGAAGCTGTTATAACCTCGTATCCGGCGTTTTCTAGCGCGCGCGTCATAAGTAAACATAGTGTAGGACTATCATCAACTATCAAAACTTTAAATGGTTGTAGCACGAAATAAGGCACCTACTTTCAGTTTGTGAAACCTACTACCAAGTATATAGTAAAAAGTTAGAAAATATATCATTTTCCGACCAAACAGGCATATTGGGCCATATCGATAGATATTTTTGCCATCCATTGCTATAATATGTTCTGGACGTTACTCTGAAAACCTGGGGATAGGAGACAACTATGGCAGGCCGCGTTACTCCTCGCAGCACGCCTGCAGAAAACCTACGAATTGTGCTACGCGCTATACCCTGGCGTCTTCTGCTACTACTACCTGTTTTGCTGGTGCTTGCGTTTCCCGCTTTTCTCTTTGGGACGTCCACTGGTCAACGTCTCCTGCCCGCGTTGACGAATTACTTCTATAATCTCTCTGGCCCAGTGGCATCGCCTGTACCTACTCCCTATCCCCAATTTCCCACGAACCTGCCGCAGCCCGGCTCTATACACTACACCGTGCAGGAAGGCGACTCCTGCGACGAAATTTTGACAGTGCAAATGCATATGGCAGATGCAGGCCAGGTATTCACAGATGTTAATCCCAATACAGTAAAAGCGCTGGATAACCAGGTCGGTCAGAATTGTCATGCTCTCCAGCCAGGTATAGTGCTTGCCCTTGCGCCACACTATCCCCTGGTTGCATTAGGTGGAGTCGTCCTCAAAGTCGATCCAACCTCACCGTTGCAGCCCTTGCCTACGCCCTTAATCAACGTTGCTCAGCAGCAGTTAGGTATTGACTGCTCAAAC
>VBHV01000389.1 GCA_005881995.1 Chloroflexota bacterium
ACTTAGATTAATTTAAGGAACTTTGACACTTCGAATCATTTTATTTTAAAAATGTTGAGCGCAAACCTAAAAAATCTTTCAAATTTTTGAATTAATGTCCAGATTTCCGACAGAATGAAGTCATTGTAGGGATTGAACAAAGGAGTTTATCCTGAGATTTCCTGAGGAGGAACATTTATGGATACTTGCATCCATTGTCCCGAGGTGAGTGACATCGACTTGCAGAACGATGCGCTCTGGGATCCACTCTATCTTCTGCTGCTGTCCCTTGTTAAGGGCTGGGTCTATAATGCAAACGTACCTGTCTGGTTAGGGCAGGAAACTGATGTAGCCTGGGATATTGTGCTTTCCGCGATAAGAAAAACATTCGAGTACGCTCTGAATGCGCAGCAGAATGGCATTACTATTGCCTCCCTGAAGCGACTAAGCATTGTTATTGCGCGAAACCAGTTTCAGGACTTCAGGCGTAAGGACTATCGCCTGATGCACGTTGATAGCGACTCCGGCTCTTCTAGTGTACAGGCACGAATTTACTACGCTGAGGATGACCTGTCAGAACTCATACTCGAAAGGCTCTATGAAGCGTGGCTCTTTAGCGAAGTAGCGAAAGAGATCGCTATGTTCCCCTTAAAAATGCGCCAGGCAGTGCTGATTGATTTAGCATGGCGTCTAGAACAATATGGAGATTTTTATGGCGATCCTACCCCGCTCCGGCAGGCTTTCCTGGATGAAGGAATTCATCTGGAGGAGTTCCTCGATCTCCTGCCAACAGATACTGCTGCACGCGCCCGGCACTCTTCCCTGGTGAGCCTGGGTTACAAGAGAATAGCTAAGTCCGTTTGCATAGGTTACATTCGTGTCGCTTAGTCGCTTCCTTAAGAGGAGAAGAGGAGACTCCGATGGAACGCAGATATGTGCTAAGAGCGATAGTGTTCTTCCTGGTACCAACAACTTGCGCCATCGTCTTCACTGTGCTGGCCGGGCTGATCATTACATACATCACGAGTGTGTTTATGAACACTGTACTTCCTACAACACCGCTGCTGTTGGGTGTCTGTGCCACTGCTATCGTGATTTTTACCGTTGCAATGGTACTTTTTACCTGCGCTATGTATGTAATTGTAATATGGGGAGCAATTAACGAAGTAAGAGCGAGGATACGCTATCACAGAGTGTTGCAAGAACATAGAAAACTTGATCTTGAGAAGCATCGACACGATGTAACTTCACGAAGCCGAAGGCGTATTACTACAGTTCTGAACCCGAATGTCGCAAGCCAGCATAAGAGGCAGTAAACGGAACATCCGCTTTTCTGTGAAGAGGATTTCTATTATCTCTTCCTGGCTGCTCGACATATCTACCATCTCACACCATGCCACAGGCTCACCTCGATAGCCTACGGCGCGCGTAGTGATCCACCTTCTATGTTGTGGTCCTGGAGTCGCTATACCAAAGGTGAGTCCCGCTATGGATGCAACTTGTGGAGAGGCGCCTGGAAACGCGCTCCAGGCGAGCAGGAAGAAGTGTTGTTCGCAAGGCAAAGTGGTCAATGGTTTATTCCATATCTCTCGTATGACTTCGGCATCGTTCTTCTGTTTATACTGAAGACCTTCTCTTTGAGAAGCAAAGCCGGGGAGAGGATCGTGCTTCAACACGACAAACGGGATAAGTGGAGAGTCCAGATCACTTACTGTAGCCCGTATAGACACGATATATGGTGACCAGGATGGTAAAGAGTTCTCTGCTTGTTCTGACGATGGTCTGACCTGCATATATCCACTCTCTTTTCTAGAAGATTGTCCTCAATCTTTCTATCGACAGAATGAAATGCAATTTCAGGGTTTTTGCCCAGCTATGTGGTAAAATGTAATATCTTGAATTTCTCCTGGTTGCCCCAAATGTTTGAGGATGGATTATGGAGGGACTGCCTGTTCTTATAGCGCAGAGGGAAATTTGCTCCTGTCAAAATCTACAGGGGAAAACCATCCGCTTGACCAGTGATATTTTTTTAAGCATACACTATACTTTAGAAAAGTAAGTAACTATCATACAATTTACCCAATTAATACAGGAGTACAAAATATATGGCATTTCATGGCATGCGGGGCGGAATGTCCGGCTATCTGGAAGACCAAAAAAAGAGGGGGCGCAAAACAGACTCACGTACACTACG
>VBHV01000390.1 GCA_005881995.1 Chloroflexota bacterium
TTTTCGTGTTACAATGGCGCGAAGAATCAGCATGCAGCCATTTTAGCATGATGAGGAGTGTTTGGAGAGCATACAACGATGAATGACACCATGCAGCATAACTACGGTAATATAGACATCAATAATGGGAATAGCATGGCTGGCTCACCTGTGAGTCAAGCGGCAGGTATTGTTACTTCCTCTGAACCAATCTCGTCTGCTTCGGTGTTTAATTTCACAGACCGCTTGCCGATTTTCAGCTACCTGGTCAGCTCCAATCGCATACGCTGGTATCGCGTGATTATGCGCTTTTTCTTGCAATGCCACCGGGAGTTGTATCGCTATCAACTCACTGCCCAGGAGGTGCGTGACGCGCTAAGGGAAACATTTGATAGCGAATACACGCTTGAGCAGTGTCAGAACGATCTCGCGGCCCTCAAGGAATGGGGGAATATTACCACGATCTATGACTCGAGCCGGGCTACCTCGATTGCCAGCTTTCTTTCGCCCGCACTGCTCTATCAGGCAACGCCGGAGGCCATCGCCATTGAGACCTTTCTCGATGAGCAGGCACGCGCGAATACGGGCAAAGGGTCGTTGCGCCAGGGTGATTTACCGCACCTGTGGAAGTCGCTGCAAACGCTTGACGAAGCTTTACGCTCGCTTCCAACCGAACTTACTCCTACACGCGGTCGCGAAATGGCGGAGGAATGGCAGCGAGCGTTTGAGATTTGGAATGCCATGGCGCGTGAGGCTGCTCAATATCTTGCTAATATGATTTCTGCTGCGCAGCAGACCCGCCCTGAACTGGATGCATACCAGCTTTATAAAGCGGCGGTAGTGGCGTACGTGCATGGTTTTGCCCAGGCTTTGACCCAGTACAGCCGCCGCATTCGCACACAGCTTGCCGAGTGGAACGAGAGCGGCAAAAAAGAGCAGCTGATTGAGATCGTGGCGCAGTATCTTGAACCACCCGCGCCGACGCTGGAAAACCGGTCAAGCCGGCAGGAGTTGCTGCAAGAAGCGCGCAACCAGGTTGATGCCCTGATGCACTGGTTTGCGCTGGGGAAGAACGCCGATTCTTTCCGCCGCAACGCCCTTGCCGAGGTCGATAAAGTCGTGCGCCGCGCATCCGTGCTGGCGGCTTCGGCACGCCCGAACGCGAACTACGCGGCCAATCTGCACATGTTAGCCCATCAACTGTACGCGGCAAAAGATGGTGAGACAGCGCAGCAGCTCTTCAGCCTGGCATTCGCCAACCTGCTTCCCGTCCATCTGCCGGAAAGTTTTGCTGGCGCCCCTAGCGCGGCACACGATACTGAGACTGGCAGCGCCTGGCAAGAACCGCCCAGCGTCAACCTGCGTCTGCGCCCGATCAGCCGCTTTAACCGCAGCGAACACGCCCTGGAAGACCCGGTGATTGATAACCGCGCGCTCACTCGCAGCCTGATGAGGCAGTATGAAGAAAAGCTTAAGGAGGAGCAGCAGCGCTTCGCCCGGCTATTCTCTACAACAGACCTTGATCTGGCAACATTCAAGCAAATCACGGCTGAAGAGCGAGCCATCTTGTTGACCGTGATCGATAGCTGCCTGGGGGATGCGCGCGGCCAATATCGCGCGCCCGACGGCTCAACGATTGTCCTGCTCAATCCCGACGAACAAACCTATACCGCCCTGCGCGCACCTGACGGAGTATTGCTCCTGCCATGCTACCATTTACAGCGCGAGGAGCTGCAAGGGAGGTCTGCATGATAGAAGAGCGTGAAATGCTGCCAGCATCTCGCCAGCGCAGCTCTGAATTGACGAAGGCGCACGTGGCGCTGATGGAAAGGGAGGTCATCCTCTCAAAGCAAGTCGACCTGTTCCGGTTGGTCAATCGCCACTATTATACCTTACAGAACTGGCATGACCAGAATACCGGCTGGCGCATCCAACGCAGCGCGACCGTCATCCGCCTGGTACGTCAACTCAGCGCCACGACACCTGGGTACGTCTACGATCGCCTGCGAGAGCCGGGAGACTTCGCCTGCCTTACCTGGATTCTCTGGTACGCAGAAAACCGGCAGCTTACGGGCCGCGGCAACGACCAGCAGTTTTTACTCTCCCAACTGGCCGAGCAGATTTCAGAGCAATCCCTTATAGGTGTTGAAGACGAAACGGGATTCGATTTTCGCAGGCCAGCGGACCGCTATAGCATCCAACGCGCACTGCAATACCTGGAAGACCTGGGAGGTCTGCGCCTGGTGGATGGGCAGACGAAGGAATGGGTCGAGCAGACGAACGATGCCGACGTGCTTTATGAGTTCACGGAGGTCATACATTCCCTGGTTTCAGCGCTCAACCCGCAACTGCTGACGATGGCCGCGGCTCACCTGAACGACGAGGGCAAGACGCTGCGGCCCACCCTGCTACAAGATATGATCGGAAATCTTTTTCCCGTCGCCAGCACCAAACCGCTGATTCGCGCATGGCGTACGCTGCTGCTCGGCCCGGCATTGTTCAGATATGACGATGCTGAAGCGTTTGCTCAACTGGTAGCACATGCCGACGAGGTAGCTAACGAATTGCTCGATACGTTTGGCTGGCTGCTCGATGTGAAACGGGATTACGCCTGCATTGTGCGGGCAAGTGGAATGTCAACAGGCCCGGTAACGAGCTTCACTCCCAAGCCCGATAGCTATGGCTGTTTGCATGTCACGACCGAGGACATGAACGCGCTGTTTTATACACTGCGTGAGCGTTATGGTGAGAACTGGGGCAACGAGGCGCGCAGCAAAAGTTCTCGCACGTTGCTGAACGATATCTATAGAAAAATGCGCCAGGTCGGTCTTTTGCGCGGACCTGATGGCGCGGGAAATGTATTGATCTTGCCAACGGCGGCCCGGTACAGCGTTACCTATGAGAAAGCGGGGCAGGAGTCAAAGGCGACATCAAAGCAAAAAGTAAAATCAATGGCGGCAGCTTTGCCGGGCATGGACGAAGCGCAATGAGGATAGTCGCCGAGGTCACTTCGGAAGAGGGAAACAACTATGCAGTATACGTTAGATAGTTTTACAGAATGGTCTACATCACAAAACGGAGCATCGGAGGATGCCCTGGCGCGTCAACTCGAGCTGTTCGTTGAGGTGCTACAGGCACAGGCAGGAGGGCCGCACGGCTATCGTCTTCGCCGTATCATCTTGACCAACTTCTGGCTCTATGGGCTACAAGAATTTGAGATACCGCATGGACGGCTCTTCCTGGCCGGAGAGAATGCCTCGGGGAAATCAACAGTGCTGACGGCAGCGCTGCCGCTGGCGCTCGATGGCGATCTTCGCCCCAACCGGCTCGATACCTTTGGGGGCCGCGAAAGGCACATGGAGTACTACGTGCTTGGCGGCACCGAATCCGCCACGCCCTACAGTCACGAGCGGCGCACCTCCTACATCGCGCTGGAGTTCGAGTGGTGCGACCCGGATCATCCCCCTATCGCGCCAGAATTCCGCCAGCGCTGGGAGAATGGAGATCAGGAAAAGGCGCGCTTCCTGACCATCGGCGTCAGCCTGGCAGGAAATATCAATGCCAGCGACCATATCCGCCCGCTACGTTTTTTGATCACCGATGGCGCGCGCCTGGGATACGAGCTTCACACCGTCTATGAAACTGGCAGCAGGCACGATAAGCGCGCCTTCGACCACAGCCGCTTTAAGCAACAATTGGAGGGGCACGGGATTATCTGCGATACCCAGGCCGAATATGAACGCCAGGTAGCACGCTACCTGTTCGGCTTTAGCGATGTCAAAGATTTTCAGAAACTCATCAACCTTTTGCTGGTATTGCGCCGTCCCAACCTGAGCAGCGAGTTGAGTTTCTCGCGGGTGCACGACTATCTCAAGCAATCACTGCGGAAGATCTCCGGAGAGACCACCTCGCATGTGATTGGGACGATCGAGCGCATTGACTCAATTCAGGTCGAAAAAGAACGTATCCAGGAGGCCTACAGCGCCGCGGAACGCCTGCACCGTTCGCAGCAACAGCTTGCGTTGAATAGAGCGAGGCTGGCGGCCTGTGATTATACCGGCGCGCAACTGGCTGAGGACAGCGCGCAAAGCCGCGTCAGCAGACTGCGCAGGGACCTGCACACAGCAGAGCTTGAGCGCGGAAGGGCTGATGAGCGTGCACAAACATTGCGGGCCGAGCAGTACCAGGTGAGTGG
>VBHV01000391.1 GCA_005881995.1 Chloroflexota bacterium
GATGTGGCCCAAATATCAGGGTAAAAAATCGAACTGGAAAAGCCATCATCGAGATGTTTATTGCATATACACAGTATACCCGAAAATGTCATCATAAGTGGCAAGGAGACCCCGCCGTTTACGGCTGGGGAGGAATTGCCACGCGCTGAGCCTCGCGCACCGTCTCCTGGCCCTCCTCCTTCCTACTTGAATTTTTCGTACATTTGTACTATACTATTCTTATGAACGAATTGCTCACCAGAACCATCTGCATCAAGCTGGACGTAGCGGGTCACGAGGCGGCTCTTGCCGAGACGCAGCGCCGTTTCAATGAGGCCGCTTCCTGGATTGCGACCGTGTGTTGGGACGAGCATATTACCAATAGCAACACGGCGCATCACCGCGTCTACGGGCAAACCCGTTCCCGCTTCGGGTTGGGCGCGCAACTCTCGGTCTGTGCCCGCGCCAAGGCGATGGAAGCCATCAAAGCCGTCAGAAGACAGGATGCCGAGCGCCTGACGAGATGGCGCAAGGGCAATGCCCGACGGCAGCGCAAAGGCAAGAAACCCGTGCCACCGCCCGAACCATCCGCCTGCCCGCAGTTTGGGTCGCGTAGTAGCATCCGCTATGATGCACGTACCTACCGTCTGCTCCCCCTCGACCGCGTCTCGCTCAATACGATAGGAGGGCGCATCACGGCGCGTCTCTTGCCAGGCCCGCGCCAACACGCGGTGCTGGCAGACCCCGATTGGACGGTCGGCGGTGCAGAGTTGGTGTGGCGAGCAGGGACGTGCTATTTGCATGTCACTCAGAGCAAAGAGGCTCCTGATGTGACCCCGGCGGTTGATGCTATCGGGGTCGACCTGGGTATCTGCAACGTGGCCACCGATAGCATGGGCGAGCAGTTTACCGGGGCGGAGGTGCGTGACAAACGCGCCCGCTTTGTGGCCCGCCGTGCTGCCCTGCAACAAGTGGGGACTCAATCGGCCAAACGCCGCCTCAAGCAGATGAGCGGACGCGAGCGCCGCTACATGAAAGATGTCAACCACTGCATTAGTAAGACCCTGGTACGAAAAGCCGTCGCATCGCGCAAGGCACTGGCCCTCGAAGACCTCACGGGCATTCGAGAGGACGGCATTACGGTTGGGCGCGAACAGAGATACGAGCGGCATGCCTGGGCCTTCTTCCAACTGCGAACCTACCTCACCTACAAGGCGGCCTGGGCAGGTGTCCAGGTCAGATTGGTCGACCCGGCTTATACGAGTCAAACGTGTAGCCGTTGTGGGCATTGCGAGCGTGCCAATCGCCAAAGCCAGTCCTCCTTTCGCTGTCAGCGCTGCGGGTTCTCTGCCCACGCTGACTCCAATTCTGCCACAAACATTGCTCTGGCTGCCCGTCAAGCAGCCAATGGTAGCAGCGGTACGTCGCTAGCTACAAGCCCCCAGCTTTAGCCGTGGGGTCACTTGACTGAGTATAAGCGTTAACGCTCACTGCCTGTGAATGTTTTCCACGTCACCGTGTATTGTACGGGCGACCCTCGCGGTCGCCCTGGAAATCTCTTCGCCCTGGAAATCTCTTCGTATTGTAATGGCAATCTTCCTCCAACGCTTGCTTTTCAGCCAAAACTCATGTATTCTACTCAAGAACTTCTTGCAGAAAGGTGGTTGCACATGTCTACATCCCGCTCGCCCTTCTCCTGGCTCTCTCGCTTATTTACACGCTGGACGCAGTCGCTTGATCAGAAACATGGATGGCATAGATTTCCGCTGCTGATCGGACTGATGGTCCTGGTTGGCCTGC
>VBHV01000392.1 GCA_005881995.1 Chloroflexota bacterium
GACCGCAAATCGTGCAGGTGACGAAGCAGATCATCAGCGCGGACTGTGGACGGGAGAGGAGAAGGAAGTGAGCCTTCACTCGCAGCTCAGCTCAGCTTCCTCTCTTTTTGCCGTTAGGAAATGCTCTCTTACCATATCATAATATATGGGTTAAAAACATCATTGAACGTTATGTGCGATCATGTCAGCAACTTTTTCTGCAATCATAATCGTCGGTGCGTTCGTGTTCCCATGAGGAATGATCGGCATGATCGAAGCATCAACGACACGCAAACCTTCTACCCCACGAACGCGGAGCTGCTCATCGACCACGGCCATCTCATCATGGCCCATCTTACAGGTGCCCACGGGATGAGAAATAGTTCTGACGTTCTCGCGCAAGAACTCGACGATCTGTGCATCGCTTTGTACCTGGGAACCTGGAATCGTTTCTCTCTCGGTGTAGCGTGCAAACGATGTGGTCTGTGCCAGACGACGTACCAGTTTCATTCCTTTGACAAGCGTTTGTTGCTCTGCCTCATGCGCAAGGTAGTTGGCGAAGATTGCTGGAGGCTGTGTTGGATCAGTTGAGCGCAGTGTCAAATGACCTCGACTTTGCGGCTGTGTTGCTAAAACGACAATCGTATAGCCTTTACCCGGTACTGTTGGAAAAAGAAAGAATGGGCAAAACAGAAGTTGAAGGTCCGCATCTGGAAGATCTGGTTGTGTCTTCATGAAGGCAATACCTCCTGGTTCATTCCCATGGTGTGTAAAAGATGGTTTTGTTGCAAAAAACATATCGAAACCTGGATGATCCTGAAGATTGTGACCAACACCCGGTACATGAGAGACCACACGAATATCAAGCGCCCGTAGTTGATCTGCTGGCCCGACGCCGGAGAGTAAGAGTGTCTGTGGGGAATTGAAAACCCCACCGGAGAGAATGACTTCTTTCTTCACTCTTTCCTGTTGCTCTTTGCCATCTTTCAGATACGCGATGCCAACTGCACGTGTCCCCTCGAAAAGCACTCGTGTCACCAAGGTATTCATCCAGACGACCAAATTGGGGCGATTCTCTGCTGGATGGAGGTAGCCATCAGCTGTGCTCGACCGCTTCCCATGGTGGACGGTGGACTGGTGAAAGCCGAAGCCTCCTTGTGAAGCTCCATTATAATCGTTGTTGCGTGGCCCAACTCCACGATAGTCCGAGGTACCGCTTTCCCAGTTCTCTGCCTTCTTGAAATAGGGGAGCACATCAGCATAGCTCCAGCCTTTATTCCCTAGCTCTTGCCAATCATCATAATCGTGTTGGTTACCGCGAGCATACGTCATGAAGTTGGTCGAACTAGAGCCACCAAGCACTTTGCCACGAGGATGGTAGATCTTACGGTGCTTGAGATGCGGTTCTTCCTCAGTAAAGTAAGCCCAATCAACTGCAGTTTGTAGCAACGAGGGAGCCGCAGTTGCATCATGAATTGCCGGGAGATCATCATTCCCACCGGCTTCGAGTAGAAGGACTGAGGTCTCAAGATTTTCAGTCAAACGGTTTGCAAGCACACAACCAGCAGAACCCGCACCAACAATAATATAGTCATACATAGTCGTTTCTTTCTTCTTTGCAATTTAGAAACCTCGCTAGGACGTCACTTGTTTTCATTTACTCAGCGAGCGGGGGACCGGTTACGACCATCCCATACTTCTCCGCAATGGCCATCGCAGTTGGGAGATCCAGCTCTGGTGCTAAGTAGAGCGGACGGATCTCTTCAAAGAATCATCGTAACCCGCCTGGGACATAGGTGAGCAGGATTTTCCCTGCGTTTTTTCCAATACAGCGCCAAGTATGTGATGTTCCGGCTGGAACGCGCACAAAATCCCCCGTAGAAGTAGTAAATACCTGATCACCTAACTTCATACAATACGTCCCCACTAAAAAGTAGAAAAGCTCATCTTGCGTCTGCGTGTGCTCTGGAGGCCCAGATTGCGGCAATGTCACCAGTTCAACCTGGTCATATTTCCCTTCAGTCGTTTCTCCTGTCGCTTTCCACGTCATAAATTCGCCACTGGCCAGAAAGATGGAATCTCCTTCATCAGCCCGAAAAAGTAAGCCGGAAGTATCAATAGATATGTTTCACCTCGCTTCGGTATGGCCTATAAGTGCGATATTGGTTACCGTAAGCGAGAGGGTCACCCCTCCCGCTTACGGTAACTAAAATGGTGTCAAGGCCAACTGATCCCTCATGAGAGCAATGTTTGTAGCAGACCAGAATTTAGCTTCTATCGATGCTTCTTTTCTTGATTGAACCAGAAGCTAGGAAGCTCCAACGCCCCAGCCTGGGAGTGAGCCACTGATCCATCCCATAGTAGCGCCCAGCAGAGATGGAGAACAGTACGGCAAAGAGGATCGCATAGGGAAGTGCTGTGCCCACATCAGTACTTTGACCGGGCATGTACGGCCCTCCAAAACCTTCAGCGGTTGACCAGATGCCTAGTGACAGGAGCAGGCCCATGATGGATGTCAGGTTACTGAAGAGGCCAAGGAGCAAGAAAATCGCGATTGCCGTCTCTGTTGCGGCTTCAAAGCGTGCAAAGAGCAACGGATTGGCACTGATAAGGGTCGTCCAGAAGGAAATCCACGCCTGGATTAGCCCTGGTTGGCCATCCTTCGCTCCTGAGACTTGAGCAACGAAGCTGTTTTGAAACGCCGGTTGCCACTTCAACCAAGCGGCAACGAGCCAAACGAGACCGAAAGCAATGCGTAAGAGGCCGATACCCTTCTGTCGCCAGTTCGTCAGTGTAGGTAACGAGTTAGTAGTGAAGCGTAAAGGTGATGTCGGTGAATTAGTAATCATGTAGGTTACTCCTTTTATATCTTTTTATATTAAATTGAATTGAATATAGTTTTCAAGTAATTGGAAAACCGTCCGCTGAGGCTAGCGTATCTCTTTAAGAGGGCCTGCCAAAGACTTCTCTTCGACTGAATGATACGATTGTGGTATCGTTCTTACACAAGGAGATACGTCAGTGAGTTACGGGTGACAAACTGCGGCTGGAAAAAAACGCACGAAAAGCCTTCCTGAGAGTTTGAGTTTTCCATGACTATCAACCAATCCCCTGGGTCCATTGCCACCATCGTTCAATCCATACCAAATAACGACCGGTACACCTATTTGGGAGAGGACAGAAAAACTTCTACTCAAATATTCTGCCTGCCACTTTTGATCACCTGTCTTTTTGCCGTGAGGAAATGCTCTCGCAATAATGAGTTCCATAGTTGCTCCATCCCTTTTTCTATTCGTGAGAAAATCACTTATTACTGGCACTATCTTCAAGATCAGCAGCGTGTTTGAGCGCACGAAACTGCGATGTTTTGACGTTTCCTTCTGTTAAGCCCATCCTTACAGCGGTTTCTCGTACCGAGAGACCAAGCAGAAAACGGTCGGTCAGAACCTCGCGATCACGCTCGGGTAGTGCCTGGAGGAGACGCTGTACATGATCGGCTGAACTGCTGCTCTCGAACAGCCGGTCTTCGTCCTCATGTTCAGTCGGACCCTGCCAACCAGCTTCTAAGAGTGCATCGAACGAACTTGTCGCTGTACGATAGAAAGCTCGCCAGTAATCAGCAATCGTGGTACGTGCAACTCGAAACAGCCAACTGCGTGTACTTTGGGGAGTTCGCTCACGATCGAGGCTACGAACGGCTTTGATAAAAATGTGTGACGTCAGGTCCTCTGCTTCTTCTCGGTTCCCGACCTTCCCGTACACATAACGATAGATTGGGCCAAGGTTCTCTCGATAAAACGACTGAAACGTCTGCCTATCCAGAGGAGCACATGGTGCGGATGAGTCGTGTTGCATAGGTTTTTCTTCCATCTCGGGTCCTAGTCTAAGGAGGAAGCGTCATGAAAGCGAAGTACCATCT
>VBHV01000393.1 GCA_005881995.1 Chloroflexota bacterium
AGAAGTATTTACGAAGACTGGAGCGGGAGAACTATATTGCCGCGGCCATAACCATCTTCATTGTGACCGGCAGTCTGCTCTGGCTGGTTTTCCAGTTCGGCGGGCACACGCGGTTTGGTGAAGCGAGTGTCGTCACCTTTTTTGCTAATTCTATGTTCGCGGTAGCCTCAGCTATCGGCGCCATCTGGTGTTTCGAGACAGCCTATCGAGCGCGGCGCGGACCTGTAATATTAGAACCCCGTCATCAGCTTGCCTGGCTTTTGATCGGCCTCGGCCTGTTTTCCTGTGCCATAGGCGGTGCTTTCTATACCTACCTGGAGGACTACGTACAGAAAAACCCGGTGCCTTCTGCTGCCGACATCGGTTTTACGCTTTTCTCTATCTTCACATTCATCGGTCTGCTCCTCATGCCCACCACTACACAAACCCGGCGCTCGCGCACCCGTATCGGGTTGGATGCCCTCATTACAACGCTCTGCATCCTGAGCATCAGCTGGTTTTTCGTGATTGGACCAATTTTTTCATCGGTGACCGATCGCGCGCGACTGTATACTGTTTTCTCTTACCCATTCTGGGATGTCCTGCTCATCCTTGCCATCGTCTTACTGGTTTATCAACGCACTGCCCGGCTGCTCTATCCATCATTGATTATGTGTGCGCTGGGTATCCTCTCGCTAATCTGGGCCGATACACTTTACGCTTACACGATCCCGTTCAGTACCTACAACACAGGCATCTGGTATATCGACACGTTCTGGTTTATTGGGTACTTGCTCATAGGACTCTCCGCCCCCTATCAATATGCAAGCATTGCGCGCCGTGCCTACCGCGAACACATACAACCCACAACGGAAATAAAAAGTAGTGAATTTGTCGCGTTCAGTCGCACCAACCACGTGCGAAAACATCTTTTTTCATTGCGAAATTTCCTGATATTTGCCCCTATTCTTGTTGTGATAGTCCTTGTCCTCGATAACGAAATCTCGCATGCATATAACCTCGTTCTAATAGGGCTTGCGAGTTCCATCGGCATCCTGCTCACGGCCCGCTACTTACTTGCGAACAACGAGAACGAAATCCTGCTGGCGGAACGAGAGCAGCGGCGCACCGAGGCTGATCTCCTGCGCATGATTACCGCTCGACTCACGCAGGAACTGCAACTTGACAACTTGCTAACGCGCATAGTCACCACTGCAACCACAGAACTGAGCTTCGATGCTGCCGCGCTCTTCCTCGTTGAAGCATACGATCAGTCACCCGGCGCTCAATTCAGTCTGCTCATTCGCGCCTCCCCTGCTGATGCGCCAGACAAAACCATCACCTGGAGATTAGAAGGAGAGCATATTACATACCGTACCATCCTGACCGGCAAACAGGTGGAGGTGTTCTGGCAAGACCACAGTGTAGAATTGCCTGCGGAGGTCTACTCCTGGCAAAGGGAGCAGAGTGTTCTCTCGACACTGTTCGTCCCACTCATCTACCAGGAAAAAATACTGGGAAGCCTGGGATTTTCCAGCCGGACGCCTCGGCACTTTAGCGAACGCGATAGCTACCTGGCAAATGCTTACGCGGAACAGGCAGCCATAGCTATCGAGCATGCGCACCTCTATGGAGATGCGCGTGAACACGAACTTTTTGCCCAGGCCCTCACAAGGGTCGCGGCGCGTTTGAACTCGGCAGTGACAACAGGATCAGGAGTCGGGGCAGAGATTTACCAGTTGATTTGCACAGAGGGAGCAAGAGCGTTGCAGGCTGACTACGCTATCTTGTACTTGTATGTGAACGATGAACAACTCAACCCTATGGCGGTCTTCTGCAATACACGAGAACCTGCTTCACTCGTCAATGATTGGCCTCCCATTCGCAGCCGCGAAACGGAAGCGCAGGCGCTTTACTCATCGCAACCAACACTGATTGAGATTGATGATATGGCTACTTCGAGTGGCCGCCTCCCTGCCGTGACCGGCCCACTGCGAGCCTTGCCCGCGCCCGGCACCACGTCCAGCGCGCAGCAGCGCCCCTCAAATACACTGCCGCTACAAGTACCGAGTGGCGGACTACGATTCCGAAAAAAGCTCACCCTGCGGAATGTACTCGCGCGTCGAAAGGTGCAGACGGCTATACTCGCGCCTCTTATGGCAGGCAATTCACAGGCCGCCCTGCTTGTGCTGGCGCGCTCATCCCAGCATGCATCAGAACAAAAACGCCCGTTCGCACGAGCCGATATTGGGCACGCGCAAGCTTTCGCGGAACAGGCCGCCATTGCCTTTACGAACGCCCAGCTCTATCAAAAACTCCATGATGCCCACCATCAATTACAGGAGCTGGACCAGCTCAAAGATCAATTTATGATTACCGCCTCCCATGAACTTCGCACTCCACTGACTTCGGTGCAGGGTTATCTCGAATTATTAGTGCAGTTTGGCGCCAGCCTGCCCTCTGAGCAGCAGCAAGAATTTCTACAAAAAGCCCAGCGTGCC
>VBHV01000229.1 GCA_005881995.1 Chloroflexota bacterium
TATCGAGGCGCGTACGCGCACTCACTACAAAACGGGTGTAGATGTCGAGGCTTTGACGGCGGCGACGGTTGCAGCGCTTACTATCTACGATATGTGCAAGGGGGTGGATACGACGATTACGCTGGAGCAGGCGTATGTCGCCATGAAGAGTGGGGGGAAGAGTGGGAGGGTGGAGTTCGAGCCTGGTACTTGAGGGGAAAACGGGAATCCGCAGTCCCTGTAATTATGTTCCCAGTCTTTACTCCCCACCGCCTTACACAGGTAGGTTATTTGGGGTGGTCTCCAAAGGTGTAGGGACAAGGGGCGGTGGAGTGGAAGGGAGGGGGCCTTGTGCTTGTCCCTCGTCCTCGGCGCCCCCATGGAGGACAGGTACAAGGCCCCCTCCCATCATCCACTCTTCCCCCTGTCCCTATACGCAGAAAAAACCTACCCGTCTAAAAGCGTCCGCGCCCCTACAGAGATTACGCGATATTTTCTTCTTCTTTGTTCAGGCCGTGCAATGTAGGCAAGGGCAGCGGCGGTAACTGATCTGGGCGTACGATCGGCAATTGCCAGTAGACATCCGCGCCGGTGAGGTTGGGGGTATGCCAGCTTTTCACGGCGCGCAGGTCGTTGACGAATTCGGGCTGCAGGTCGATGCCGAGACTCTGCCAGATCAGGCTGATGGCGCGGCGGGCAAAAGCGATGTTGTTGCGCGGCTCGATACGATCCAGGTCTTCGAAGAAGAAGCCGCAGCTGGTGAAACTGCACTGCTGGTAGTACTGGGCTTCTAGTAAAAGCAGGGTGCGCTGTACAAAGCGTGAGTCGCCCTGTTTGCCATGCTGTGCCCAGAAGCTTTCCAGTGGTTCCCAGCCGTTGCGCACGGGCAGGTAGGCATCGCGGGCGGCCCAGGGGTCAAGCAGCGTCTCTCCGGCGTAGTGCTCAAACAACTGGTCAGCGCGCTCAGCGAGGTTGCGTAGGGCGTGATTGAGTTCGCCTTTCCAACTGCTATCGTTCTCGGTGCATTCGCAGCCAATATCCCAGCGCGCTACGCCGTGCCCGCAGCTCCACGCGCTCGGCAGGCGCAGTGTTACCTCTCTGGTCGCGGGATGCAATTGCATGTATTGTTCGAGCGTGCAGAGCTCAAAGCCGTAGGCAGGCGCGCCAGTATGAATCAGGTGCATCAGGAATTTGTCACGCCAGGGTTTATGGTGTCCATAGAGTTCACCGTCTGTAGCGATCAGAATTAGCTGCGCTTCGCCTGCATCGCGCTTGCTCTGTACCAGGTGCCTGGGCAGGTAGTCGGCGGCGAATAAATCGGCATTGGTGGTGGCATTCCAATCAAAGGAGACGCCACCCGAAAGCGGAGCGTTGAAGAAGAAGACGGTGATACTGCGGCCATCCTGTAGTGGCACAATGTATGGTTCGGTCGGGTCAATAGGTGTAGCAGCTTGCCAGGGGGCGAGGACGGTATAGGTGACACCATATTGCGCCAGCATATCCAGGCATTCCAGGTCGATGGCGGTCTCTGCCAGCCACATACCGGTAGCCTTGCGCCCGTAGCGATGCTGGAAGTCGCTCAAGCCCCAGGCAATCTGTGTGCGCTTATCGCGAGTTGGAGCAAGCGGCAGGATGGTATGGTTGTAGGCCTGCGCCATCGCGTTGCCCACGCCATAGCGTGCCAGGTGTTTGCGATCGGCCTCGATGATGCACTGGTATACATCCTCGTGCGCATCCTCCAGCCATGCAGCCAGTGTTGGGCCGAGGTCGAAGTTGATGGCGTCAAAGTTGCCCACTTCAGTGTTTGGACGGTAACATTCCGTGGTAATCTTTTCATTGAAGTTGGCGAATGGAGTAGCGGCGGGTTCAACTGGAATATGGCCGGTAAATGGGTCATCGCGCGGGGGCTGGTAAAAATGTCCGTGCAGGCACAAGTAAGCCGTGCCTATCTTCTTCTTTTCGTTTGTCATTTCTAAATGTGATGGGTCGGGCATATATATTCCTTTACTGGTGGAGCATACAGCAATACCAAGGCTGACACTACCAGAATATTACACGAATCCTTTCTAACTAATGTAACGAACGAGTAACATAATTGTTGGAGCGCTGCCGGGGTCTGGAGACAACCAGACCCCGTGAAAGGGCTATACGCCCCTTTCGCACTGTATTTCAGTTTATGCGCTCCACTCCTGACGGAAAGTACTACCCTGGGCACTGAGCAAGAATTCTTCGTACGCCTGCCGCAGTTTGGGGTAGCGCAGCAGGAAGATTCCGGCGTATTCCTGGGCGAGCGGGCGCGGCTGGCGCAGCAAACGCATGTTCACTTCTTTGAGCAGGCGGTTGCCTTTCTTGCCGTTGCAGCTCTTGCAGGAAGCGACGAGATTCTCCCAGGTACTCTGACCACCACGTGAGCGCGGGATTACGTGGTCAAGCGTCAGATCGCGGCTGCGCTTGCCGCAGTACTGGCAGGTTTCGTCATCGCGCAGCAGGATATTGGCCCGTGTTGGTTGCAGGGCCATGCGTGGAATGCGCACATTAGCGAGCAACTGCACAATGACGGGCCGCTCCAGTTCAAGACGACGGGCCTGAATGCTCTCCTCAATCACCTGACGAACACTATCATCTACAAAGGTCACTTTTTGCTTAGAAAGCAGCACAATGAGACGACGCTCAGGGATGACTGAAAGAGGTTGGAGTGAAGAATTCAACACAAGGACAGGCATGAATGACTTCCCTTCCTCTCTGTCAGAGCCGAAATCAAGAGCAGACAGCGAGGGAGAAGCGGAATTTCGTGGGAAAGGCATGGGGAGTATCCCGTTCCTTTCAGCTTCTACCGCCGCCTGCGACGATGACTAGATGGATAGGGTTTGAGACTCGTTGCGCGTCCAGGTAGATGTGGCACAGCGTAGCATCGTCCGCCTATCCATTGTTCGTGTAGGGAACGCTGGTCGGCGGCGTTCAACCTGCAACATCCAGGGAGACTGGATAGATGTGGTTGGTATGCCCGCATTATGAACTCCTGCTTATACCTGATTTGTTGACACCTTGTTCGTGTACGAATGTGCCATCCTGGTCGGGGTGAGAGGACTTGAACCTCCGACCTCAGCGTCCCGAACGCTGCGCGCTAGCCGACTGCGCTACACCCCGATGAACGATTCCGCGCAAGTGATTCGCTGGCCCTACCCGGTGAACCATTGTGAGTGTGCAGTCAATACGCCTGAACATGGCTGTTAAGCCGCTCGACGCGCATTTCCACGCACCTCCCCTTGCTTCAAGAATAGTATAGCATACCCTTGCTATATTTGACAATAGGTGTGTTAGCCCGGTACATGATCTTGAATGATTGCCAGGAATACGATTTGACGGCCAGGGCGACGATGAGATGGCCAGGGCGACCGCGAGGGTCGCCCGTACAATACCATTACCTGTGTTACACGTCACCGTATATTGTACGGGCGATCCTCGCGGTCGCCCTGGCCCCTCTGGCCGCCCGTCGCCCGGTCACCCTTGAGACTACTGCTGAGCATGAGGTGGTTGTTGCCAGCTCTGCTGTGACTGAGGCGGTTGTTGCCAACCCTGTGGCTGCTGTGCTTGTTGGGTTGGTTGCCAGCCCTGCTGTTGTGGTTGGGTCGGCCATGCCTGCGGCTGTTGTGGTTGAGCTGGTTGCCAACCCTGCTGCGGCAGAGGTTGAGATGGTTGTGAATACTGGGCGTACTGAGGCCAGCTTTGGGGCTGTGCTACCTCCTGCGGTGAAACTGCTCGGAGCAGTAGCACTCCACCGACGATTGCGGCGACCATGCCTAATAAGTATATCCAGGAGCCGAGGGCGTTTCCCATTGACGGCGAGGCTGATAGGTGTGATTGGGTGAGTTGATTGGCAACGCTGTTTGTATCGGTTGTTAGTGACTGGAACAGGCTAAACATCTGGCCAGCCCCGATGGTGGAGATAAAGAGAAAATGGTAAGCGATACCAGCAATCCCCAGGACTATCACTGCATAACTCGCGCGACGGACTTGCGTCTCAACGGGTGCTGTAGCTGCTCCAAAGGGTGCGTCCCTTGATAGAAGAAGAGCAGCTATCACCAGTATGGCGATTGCCAGTAATGCTTCAACCCAGATAAGGCCAGCGAGTATTGATATGAAGCTGGTTCCTAAAGTAATTGATGCGGAATGCGTCTGGGGAGGGCTGGATTGAGTATCAGTGATCGTCACAGTAAAAATGAGATAGGGGAGCAGCAGAAATGCTACTATGGCTACTAGAGCGCCTATCCCTGCAACCAGGGAGGCTTGTTTCCTGAGATTTGCTGTTGTGTTTACGACTGACATGGTTTCACCCTTTCTACGAATTGTAGAATGATCCGAACGCGCTTTCCTGGTTACTACGCGTTAAGAATAGCCTCAAATTTTGCAGAGTTTCTTACCACATCATACCATATAACTCAAGCTTTCGCCTCTAAATTTAATTCGCGTACCAATCGATCTGCCAGTTCAAAGGAGTAGTTTTGTCCACGGTCGTGCGGGTAGACCTGGAACATGTTGGCGACCCATAATCCCTTGAGGGGTGTTTGAAGGGGCGGGATGTGCTGGCGATATTCGGTGGTGACAATAGGTTGAGCAAAGGGAGCCTGGAAGAGCCAGCTTTCCTGAATCCAATTGGCACGAAAGGCCGGATTGATGCGTTGGAGGTGCGGCAGGAATAATTGAATGACCTCTTCTTTGCCCATTTTGAAGAGCGGGTCATGCATGGGGCGGTAGTTGCCGAGATAGAGCAGGTGACGCCCGCCGTACTCGGATGGTGGGCGATAGTTGGTGTGTTCGACCAGGCTGGTAAAGGGGTAGCCGGGGTCGCAAGGATTGATCCAGTAGCTGTCGGTCATCTGGCGGTCGAGTGCGAGGATCAGGCACTGGGCGCCGTAGGCCTGGCCCCAGTCATAGCGCGCGCGGTAATCGGCGGGGAGCGCGGGTATGAGGCGACAGGTGAGGCGCGTGGCGAAAGTGGAGATGACGCGATCAAATGTCCACGTTCCCTGGTTGGTGCGCACTTCCCAGCGTCCATCCTCCAATGGCTGCGCGGTTTCGACGCGCGTGCCCAGCAGGACTTTGCCTCCCGCCTGGCTGATGCGCTCTACGAGTCGTTCGTAGAGAAGTTGGAAGCCGCCGCGCAGGTAGCCCAGGTAGGTGGTGCGGTCATGGAAGCGCGCCCAGAACCAGGGGAGGGCGATCTGGCCGTGCATATCGCCAAATTTTGCGGCGAAGAGCGGCTCAAAGACCATGCCGTAGGGGCGCTTGCCCATCCAGCGGCGCAGCCAGGGTTCAGCGGTTTTGCCCTCGTATGGTTTGGAGTTGGTCAGTTTCAGCATTGCTCCAACGGCGGCAACGCGCAGGCGTTCATCGATGCGCAGGGGGGAGAAGCGCAAGAGGGTGAGCGGTGAGTCGAGCTGCTGGAACTTGCCATTTACCAGGCAGACAGTGCGCGGGTGCGACCATTCCAGGCGATCGCCCAGGCCCAGTTCCTGAATGAGTTTGATGGCGGTGGTGTCGGTCTTGAAGAGGTGGTGATAGAATTTTTCTAACCAGTTGTCGCCGACGCGAAAACCGGAGGCGAGGCCGCCCGCCGTTGCCTCCTGCTCGAAGATCATTACCGAGTGGCCTGCTTGTGTCAAACGATATGCGGCGGCAAGCCCTAACGCGCCTCCGCCGAGTATGCCGTAGTCCATGGATATGTGTCCTTATTGTTTGTGTGTATGGCTGTTATGATTGGGGCAATTGTAGCATACTTGGGGGGATTGAGAAAGCAATTCACAAAATCCAATGGACTGTCAATCTTGATTTGAATGGAGAAATGTAGGGGCGCAATTCATTGCGCACACCTCGTCGCATATCGGCCTGGCAAGAGGGCGCAATGAATTGCGCCCCTACATTGACAACCCAGTAGGTTGATACAAAGGACGTGCAGGATGATAAGTAGACTGGCCCCGACTCGCGAGCAAATCAGGCGGGCGAGCGAAGTCATGGCGCGCGCCTTCTTTCACGATCCGCTATACCTGTACCTCATTCCCGACGATGCCCGGCGCGAGCGGCTGCTGCCCTCGTTTCATGGCATCACCATTCGCTACGCCCTGCACTACGGCGAAGTGTATACTGCTCCGTTACTCGATGGTCTCGCCTGCTGGCTCGCGCCTGGCTGTACGACTCCTACGTGGTGGGGAATGCTGCGTGCCGCCATGCACGGCGCACCGGCATCGTTCGGCATTCGGGGCTTGCGTCGCTATCTGCCTGTTGGCAGCTATATCGGGAAGATGCACGAACAAGCTGTGAGTGGGCCGCACTGGTATCTGTGGGAACTCGGGGTTGATCCTTCGTACCAGGGCAAGGGCATAGGCGATCGGCTCATGCAGCCCATTCTCGTCCGCGCTGATCGCGATGGTCTGCCCTGCTACCTGGAAACTATGAACGAAGCGAACGTCCCATTCTATGAAAAACACGGCTTCGCTGTAATGAGCAATGGCGTTGTACCTGGGTGTGGGTTGAGGGTGTGGGGGATGAAGAGGGCCTCTAGGGACACAGAGCATGCTGACTGATAAAGTTATCGACAGAGGATATCACACCAGTACTCATTGAATGCGTTGCCGTCAATTTGTGTGACAAGGCGTGTGGGAATCCCATCGCTGTCGGGAATCTCGTACAGCCAGCTCTCTCTTGTTTCAAGTCTGAGGGGGACGGTT
>VBHV01000394.1 GCA_005881995.1 Chloroflexota bacterium
AGTTTTTTGTAATGGGAGATAATCGCAATAACAGTTTTGATTCACGGTCATGGGGCCCAGTAAATAAAAGCTATATTGTTGGGAAGGCTATTCTGGCCTACTGGCCGTTAAGCGACTGGGAGCTGATCAATACATTTCCGTCGGTATTTGCAAGTATTCACGCGGGTTGACGGGAATTGTCGATATCCATCCAAGTGGACGCGATAAATCGCGTCCTTACAGAAGAGGTTCAAATTGAAACGTTCATCACACCTGGCGCGCGAAATTGTCGAAACGCTTGCATTAACCCTGATCATTTTCCTGGCGATACACTTTACCATCCAGAACTACCAGGTTGAAGGCAGCAGCATGCAGCCAGGTCTTATGAGTAATCAGTACGTGTTGGTTAACAAGCTCGCTTATCTCTTTCACCCACCAGAACGAGGAGATGTCATCGTTTTTCACTATCCCGTCGATACCAATAAAGACCTTATCAAGCGCGTGATCGGCATTCCAGGAGATGTGATCATCCTCACCAGTTCCACTGTTCAGGTGAATGGCATAGTGCTGAAAGAACCGTATGTTCAAGTGTCCATCAATCCGGGCGCATCACAAGTCACTGTACCGCAGGATGAATACTTCGTAATGGGCGACAACCGGCAGTACAGCTCTGATTCGCGAGATTGGGGATTTGTCCCAAAAAGTTATATAATTGGCAAGGCGGTTATAATTTATTGGCCGTTGAATTCCTGGCAATTTATCAACACCTATCCGTCGGTCTTTAGCACTATTAAGAGCAACCATTAAAGGATAGCAAAATGCGAGATTCGGATTCAGAATACCCACTGCGTCAGCCCCAAAGGAGGGAACACCATCCATTTGACGACGACGCTGATGATGATACGTTACAAGAGGAACCCAGATATTCTGGAGGTCCGCTCCATCAACGGTTAGCGCCGACCCGCCCTCAAATACCACCGGGCCACATCAGAAAAACTTTGATTATCGGCCTGGTGGCTGGCATCATAGCCGCTCTACAAGTCATCATTTTCACATTTGCCAACGCCTCTCTTTACCAGAATGCTGCGAATGCCGGTAATGCTAACAGTCTGACCCTGGGTGTCGCCTCAACCATTGTCGGCATCTTCTGCCTGACCTCATTTATCAGCTTGGTGATTTACTTTATTGCCGGGTTTATCATTGGCAAGGTGGCAGTAGAGCGGCGTATGGGCTTCCTCGGTGGATTTGTGGCTGGCGCTGTCGCTTACGCCATTGGCTTCTTCATCCAGTATTTTCCCGGATATCCCGGCTCGCGCAACACCGGCTTCAGTGGCGGCTTGATTGGCTTTGGCGGAGGCCTCATCACTGCACTGATTATTCTCCTGCTGCTGGCGCTACTGGGCGGATTGTTCGGCTTCCTG
>VBHV01000395.1 GCA_005881995.1 Chloroflexota bacterium
TACCAGTATACTCTATTTAGTTGCATATACAACTATATGCAATGCAACAAGTTGGTTTTATTCACGCACAATACAAGGAGAGATGGCATGAATTGGCAGTTTGATTATGGACATACCTATATCGGCTTTACTGGTCGGCATTTGATGGTTGCAACTGTACGGGGAGAATTTGAGAAGTTCACTAGCACCGTAGAATTCGATGAGCATGACCTTACCCGCTCAAAGACGGAAATACAGATCGAGGCGGCGAGCGTCAACACGCGCAATGCTCAACGGGATGAGCACTTTCGTTCGGCGGATTTCTTTGACGTTGAGCAGTATCCGTATATCACCTTCAAGAGCAAAAAGGTGATCCTGACGGACGCGAACCACGGTCAGCTCATTGGCGACCTGACCATTCGCAATATCACTCGCGAAGTGGCGTTGGACGCAGAATACAGCGGAGTGAGCCAGAGTCCCTGGAACACGTATAGCGCCGGATTCAATCTGCGTGCCAGGGTGAACCGCAAAGATTGGGGCCTGAACTGGAATATGGTGTTAGCAGGAGGCGGCATTGTCGCCAGCGACGAGATCACCTTAACCATTGACCTCGAACTAACGAGGCCGATGGAAGCGGTTGCACCTGCTCAGCCAGAGGAAGCTACTGCTTAAAAGGCAAGTAATATCAGCGAGGTCAAATTGCTGTAAGTATACGTGCGAAGGCTACTTCTGTTCTTCTGTAGGATAGGTATCGGTATTCTCGGCTACCTTCTTCGATTTCTTCGTGATTGGTGGTTGACCTTCCGGTACATCCTCTATCAACTCGGTGACGGGGACACCGAGGGCCTTCGCTATCTTATCGAGCGTGTTCAGCGACGCATCGTGCTGCGGATTATGCCAGATGGCCTGGATCGTTTTCATATTGATATCGGCTGCCCTCTGCAACCTGGCCATAGAAATGCCTCTGGCCTGTGCGACCTCTTTCACCCGCAAGCGTCTCATGTCTGTCTGCCCCTTGATAGTTGATGCACGCATGATACTACACATGACCACTTGACACAATCCCATATGGTACAACTTATCGCGCTTGATCGACAAAAGGGGGACGCAATATGAGCGAGGTTGCAAGGCTGCGCAGGCAGATCGAACTGGAGTGTGAGGCAATGCGGCTGGCGATAGACGGGTACGCTGCCGTCACTTCCCACAAAGTCATTGAGCAGAGATACAAGAACCTGGGGAAGCACCAGGAGGATTTAGAGAAGCATGTAGGCAAGGAGGAAGCGAGAAGTATCGTCGTGGAGATCTACGCGAGCGTGGTGGGATGAGTGTAGATTTTCAACCGCTCGCTTCCGTACCCGTATGTAATTTCGCCAACCCCTCTGCAATAGCCCCCGCCACGTCGGTTTCCGCCGTCTGCCGGGCTACGCGCAGAGCATTTTTGATGGCTTTGGCGTTGGAGCGGCCGTGCGAAATGATGGCCGAGCCATTGATGCCGAGCAGCGGCACACCGCCGTATTCAGCGTAGTCGAGGCGTTGAAAGACCTTGCGCAGGCCGGGGCGCAGCACGGCAGCCGCCAGCTTGCTAGGAAGCGAACTGGTCATCTGCGTGCGCAGCAGGCCAATCAGCGTTTCGGCGAGTCCCTCGCTGAGTTTGAGGACAACGTTGCCAACGAAGCCATCGCAGACCACCACGTCAGCGCTGCCCGCCGGAATATCGCGCCCCTCGACGTTGCCAATGAAGTTCAGGCCCAGCGTACCGGCGGTAGCCTTGAGCAGCCGGTGGGCTTCCTGTACCAGCTGGTTGCCCTTGCTCTCCTCCTCGCCGTTGGCGAGCAGGCCCACGCGGGGAGACGGAATGGAGAAAATGCGCTCCATGTAGATAGAACCCATCAAGGCAAATTGCTGCAGGTACTCGGGTTTGCAATCGGTGTTCGCGCCCATGTCGATGACCAGGCACGCGCCGTCCTTTGTGGGGAAGACGCCGCCCAGGGCTGGTCGCTCGACGCCCTCGATGCGTTTGAGGGTGAAGAGTGAGGCTGCCATCATCGCTCCGCTATTGCCGGCTGAGACCGCGCCAAGGGCTGCCCCGTCGCGCACCTGCTGCAGCGCCAGGGTCATCGAGGCGTTCTTCTTGCGGCGTACGGCATTGGCGGGATGTTCATCCATCTCGATGACTTCATCGGTATGGATGATAGGTAGGTCCAGCCCCTGCGTGTCGTGTTTCGCCAGTTCCGCGCGGATGGCATCTTCACGGCCCACCAGGTAGACGCCCATGTGATACTCGCGCGCCGCCTGTACAGCGCCCGCGATAATTTCGCCTGGAGCGTTATCGCCGCCCATAGCGTCCAGGGCCACCCGTGCGGTGGGCGCAGTGGATTGGGCAGTGCCTGCGGCCCCTACACCGGTTTCACTCATACTCGTCTGCCCTCTGGCTCGCCAATCGTGGCCCTCACGAGGTCAACCAACTTGTCCAGGTCAAAGGGTTTGTAGACAATATGCACAACGCCCGCCTTACGAAACTCTTCTTCTTCATTTTTGGCATCCAGGAAGGCCGTCACGACAATTACGGGAATCTTATGATCGCCCATTTCCATGAGCCGCAGTTCGTCGCGTCCGTCCAGGTACTGCATCATCAGGTCCAGCAAGATGAGGTCCGGCTGGTGTTCGCGCACAGCATCATAGAAACGCAGGCTTTGCGTCGTCATATACGTTTCGTAGCCCTCATCGGCCAACGCCTCACGCAGTAGATCAGCAATAGTTGGGTCATCGTCCATGACCAGGATTTTTTTCGCCATCGGCGCCCCCTCATATAACAGTTCACGTTAGTAATGCACTTCGCTCTCTCGGCATCCTTATTATAGCATTATGCCTTACAAAATGGACGTAGAGAAGAGGCAAATTGCCTAAAGAGTAGGACTAAGGGGTAGAATTCACTCCCGGAAAATATTGACATTTGTTCTTATTTCATGCTACCATGCTGCCGAAGCAATCCATATTTAGATTTCAAATAGCAGCAGGAGGATGCGCCAGTCTTTCCAACCCTCTCTTTTGTTACGCTTGCGGTGCGGCCAATCGCCCCCAGGCGCTCTTTTGCTATGCCTGCGGGCAACCGCTTCAGGCGCAAGGGGGGAAATCAGCGAGACAGACCACCGGGCTGCTGGTCTACAATCACCTGCTCAAACAGCGCTACCGCATTCTACAACAGGTGGGCAAGGGCGGGTTCGGCGCAGTCTACAAGGCGGCTGATCTCCAGTTTGGCAACCGGCAGGTGGCGATCAAGGAGATGAGCCAGAGCAGCTTGAGTCCGCAAGAACTGGTCGAGGCGACCGAATCCTTCAAGCGCGAAGCCATGCTGCTGGCGGGACTGACCCATCCCAACCTGCCGCGCATCTATGAGCAATTCACGGATATGGGGCGTTGGTACCTCGTCATGGATTATA
>VBHV01000230.1:0-8602 GCA_005881995.1 Chloroflexota bacterium
TAGCCTGATTGCTCGCCGAGATCATAGGCCAGGGAGCGAATGTAGGTGCCTTTGCTGCATTCGATGGCGAGGGTAAGCATGGGAGTTTGCCAATCAATGATTTCAAGCCGGTAGATAGTTACGGAGCGCGCCTCCATCGTGATAGCTTCGCCCGCCCTTGTGCGCTTGTAGGCGGGTTGGCCCTGAAGTTTGATGGCGGAGTAGCGCGGTGGTACCTGCAGCTGGTCTCCCAGGAATGTTGGCAGGAGCGACTGGATGTGGGAGAGAGTCAGATCGTCTGTGCTGGTAGTGCGTATGACGGCGCCTTCAGAATCGTAAGTGTCGGTGACGGTGCCAAAGGCGATGGTGGCCTGGTAGGCTTTGCCGCTCTCACTCAGGTATTCAGCGACTCGTGTTGCCTGACCAACGCAAATAGGCAAGACGCCGCTCGCGGCCGGGTCGAGCGTGCCCGCGTGTCCGACGCGCTTCTGTTTCAGGAGCTTGCGCACACGCGCCACGACATCGTGAGAGGTCATGCCCGTGGGTTTATGAATATTGAGTATGCCGTCCATGTGATGATGTTCTGTAGGGGCGTGATTTATCACGCCCTCGTCCATATCGTCCACCAGGGCGCGATAAATAAAGCCCCTACAGACCTGATCTCTTTCTCTAGTTCTCCAATTACCAGCATTGTTGCTTCTTCAATCGGCATGTGGAATGTCGCCCCGGCCGCGCGGGCATGACCACCGCCCATGCCATTGCTGATGCGCTGGCAAATTTCCGCGGCGTTATAGGGGGCGGAAGAGCGCAGGCTCAGGCGGGTGACGGTTGGCTCATAATAGCTTTTCAAGAATGCCGCGATCTGCACGCCTTCGATATCGTGTAATCGAGTAGAAATACCATCGTCCATCTCCGGTATTGCTCCAGCCGCCTCAAGTGTGGCCTCGGTGGCCTGTGACCAGATCAAGCGGCCCTCGCACGCTGTCTGGGCATTGGCAATGATCATAGCCTGAAAGCGAGCCTGCGCTAATGGAAGCGCGCGATAGAGAGGCTGAATAATGTGTTCCGGAATCGCGCCAGCGCGCAATAAGAGTGCGGCGACTTCCAGGCAGCGCGGGGTGGTGTTGGTAAATTGGAATGAACTGGTATCGGTAATGATGCCAGTGAGCAGGCACATGGCAGCATCACGATCGAGCGGCAGGCGCGCCTGCTGTTGAAACAGCACCAGCAGTTCCGCCGTCGCTGCTGAAGTGGGGTCAATAATGTTGACCTGGCCACAGCCGTCGCTGCTGATGTGATGATCCAGGTTGAGGACGCGCGCATGGTCAAAGAATGCTTGATGCTCTTCGTACAGTGTGCCGAAACGACGGAACTCCCCGGCATCCAGGGCGATGACCAGGTCAAAGTCCTCGTTGTCGAGGGTGTGTTGCATGGTTTCAATGCCAGGCAGGAATGACAGGTTGCGTGGCGGCAGGTCGGCGCAGGCGGGAACGCAGCTTTTCCCGGCAAGGCGCAGGATATGCGCCAGTCCCAACGCTGAGCCGATACAATCACCGTCGGGATGCTCATGCGCGATTAACAGAATGCGCTGCGCTGGCTCTATCAGGGCCAGCGCTTCTCGCACGAGGACAGGATCAAGCTGCGCATCCAGGGAGCGAATATCCTCACTCATCGTTGTCTTCCCTACCAACTGGCGTTTCACCTGCCACCTCCCGGATGAGGTCAAGGATACGTGCGCCTTGCTCGATGGATGTATCCAGTTTGAATACGATTTCAGGCATGTAGCGCAGAGTGAGGCGGCTGGCCAGCTCGTGGCGCAGAAAGCCCGTGGCGTGTTTCAACGCCTTCATGGTGCTGGCCTGCTCCTCCTCATTGCCCATGACACTGACAAAAATTTTCGCGTGACGATAATCGCCGCTTACCTCTACATGGGTAATGCTGACGAAACCCACACGCGGGTCTTTGACGCGTGTGCGCAGCAGATCACTGACCTCTGCTGTGATCAATTCGCCAAGTTTCTCTTGTCTATGTGGATTTGGCATACTCTGTCTACGCTCCCGGCTTGACGCGCTCCTGGTTATACGCTTCGATCACGTCGCCAACTTCAAAGTCGGTGAAATCTTCGAGGATGATGCCGCATTCGTAGCCGGTCGCTACCTCGCGCACATCGTCTTTGCCGCGCCGCAGCGAGGCGATTTTACCGTCGTAGACACGCTCTTTCTTGCGCATGATGCGCGCCTGGGACGAGCGGGTGATTTTGCCATCAGTGATGCGACAACCGGCAATGATGACGTTTTTCCCGGCCTTGAATATCTGTTGAACCTCGGCATGGCCCTCGATCACCTCGCGGTAGGTCGGTTCCAACATACCGGTCAGCGCGGCCTGGATGTCGTCGGTCAGCTTATAAATGATATTGTAGTAGCGAATATCGACGCCTTCTTCTTGCGCCAGGCGTTGAGCCGCTCCATCGGCTTTGACGTTGAAGCCAATGACTACAGCATCGGATGCTCCGGCCAGGTGGACATCGGTCTCGCTGATGTTTCCAATACCCTCGTGGATCAGGCGTACCTTGAGATTCTCATCGCCGACTTTGGAGAGCGCGTTTTTGATGGCCTCGGCTGATCCCTGGACATCGCACTTGAGCACGATGTTCAATTCCTTGACGGTTCCTTCCTGCATTTGCATGTAGAGGGTGTCGAGGCTGACCTGACCAAGCGGCCCGGTTTCACTGCGGCGCTGCTCGACGATGCGTGTCGCCATTTGTTTGGCGGTACGCTCATCGGCGACGACTTCCAGTCGGTCTCCGGCCTGCGGCACTTCTGGCAGGCCCAGAATGCTGACAGGTGTGCTGGGTGGCGCCTTCTGAATACGCTTTCCCCGGTCATTGAACATGGCGCGCACTTTGCCCGACATTGCGCCGACGACGATGTTGTCGCCCATCTTGAGTGTCCCCTGCTGGATAAGCGCGGTCGCGGTCGGGCCGGTGTTCTTTTCCAGTTTGGCTTCGATGATGGTGCCGGTTGCGAGACGATTGGGATCGGCCCGGATATCCTGTATTTCGGCGACGAGCAAGATCATTTCCAGCAGATCATCGATGCCGGTGCCTTTGCGTGCCGAGACGGGGACACAGATAACATCTCCGCCGTAGTCTTCAACGACGACATCGATATCGGCGAGCTGCTGCTTGACGAAATCAGGGTTGGCGTCGAGTTTATCCATCTTGTTGAGCGCGATGATGATAGGAACCTTCGCGGCTTTCGCGTGGTCGATGGCCTCGCGTGTCTGTGGCATGACGCCATCGTCGGCGGCCACCACAATGATGGCGATATGTGTCACCTGCGCGCCGCGTGCGCGCATGGCGGTGAAAGCCTCGTGACCGGGAGTATCCAGGAAGGTGATTTTCTTGCCCTGGACCTCCACCTGGTAGGCTCCTATATGCTGTGTAATGCCACCGGCTTCACCTGCGGCCACTTTGGTTTTGCGAATGGTGTCCAGCAACGAGGTCTTGCCGTGATCGACGTGACCCATGATAGTGACAACTGGCGGAATAACGACCATATTGTCTTCGTGGCGGGTAGCCATCATGGCCTCATTGGCGGACAGTCCGTCTTTGACACGCTGCACGGCAGGTGCGACGGTAAGCGCGCTCTGCGTTGGCTCGAAGCCCATGTCTTGGGCAACCAGCGCGGCTTTATCATAGTCAATTACCTGGTTGATGTTGGCAAAAATGCTGTGCTTCTTAATCAGGTCGCTGATGATCTCGTTCGGCGTTGCTTGCAGCATATCTGCCAGGTCTTTGACCATAATCTGCGCCGGGATAGAAACCGGGCCAGTTGGTTTCTCTTTGGGTAGAACAACGCGTCGCTCTGCTGGTCTCTGCACAGTACGGTCCGCCGGACGACCTGTGCCAGGATGTGTCGCGCCACCCCTGGGGGCAGGACGACCTCCTGGACGAGCTGTCGATGCCGGATGCTGGGAATGACCAGCGCCTGGACGCGGTGTAGGGGCCCGATTTATCGAGCCCTGCTGCGGAGACGCTGGCTGAGTAGACTGCGTGGTGTTCGTAGTACCCGTAGTCGGGCGTGGCGCAGGTGCTGTCTCAGCAGGCGAAGCGGACGACCCCGTCGCCGGGCGGGCTGGACGAGCTTCGACGGCTGGTGCCGTGCTGGCGTTCTCTGTCGCGCTTTGTGCGCGGGAAGCAGTCAAGGTATTGGCGCTAGACGCGCTGCGGCGCGACGTGGTTGGTTTCGTTACCTGTTCCTGGCCGTCTGGCGTCTTAGGCGTGGCGCTCTCTGCTTTGGTGCGAGTGGTTCGGCTACGTGTAGCCGGTTTTACCTGCTCGTTGGCATCTGGGGATTCAGATGTGTTGGTCATGAAGAAGACCCCCTTCTATCTAGTGATACGCCACTGGTTCCAATACGGACCAGGGCGGGGACAAGCCCACACCCGTACCCTATACGGCTTGGCAAGCCACTTCGTCGTAGGGTACGGGCGTGGGCTTGTCCCCGCCCTGGCACACTATTGTACAAAGCGGCGGAAATCTCTCTTCACAGCCACATAAAAAGGACTGTCTTCTTCCAATTGAGCAGGAAGGAGACAGGCCCTCGTTGGTGCAGTGCCAGGCAATATTCGTCTGCGCTCTCCGGCGTAGGGGCTATGGTTATTAGTTCATAGCTGTCGCTCCGCAAACCGTGCCAAAACTGCCCTCCAAACGGGGGGCTGTGCCTCTATCAAGAGAAGAGATGTAGTGACTCATACGTTTGTGTACTTGTTTGTTTCGATTCCGATAATTAGAAAAACACCTATCCCATACGGATATCTGCTTTAGTATATCGTACTGTAACCTTATTTGCAACCCAAATGGATTGGCCGAGGTTAGTCCTTTGGCAGGGTAGCGATGAATGCATCCAGACCTGCCCGGTCTTCCTCGGATAATACCAGTTCAAATTCCTGTTCGAGCCGTTTTTTCTTCAGTGCATTTTCCCAGCAAGAAAGTTTAGCGCACAGGTATGCTCCGCGCCCCGATTTCTTGCCGGTTGCGTCCATCAAAACGTGGCCATCCGGTGTGCGAACCACCCGCAGGAGTTCGCGTTTCGGTTTGGTTTCTCTACAAGAAACGCAGGTGCGCAGCGGAACATGCTTGGGTGGCTTCACCTGTTTAACCTGCTGTTTCGTGCTTTTAGCCATGGGTTTGCCTCTTACCACTTATTCGTCGTAGTCGAGTGGGCCGCTATACCTGCCGCCACGCTGCTGTGAGCGTTTTGATCCGCTCCGATCACCACGCTCACCGCGGTCGCCTCCCCGATCATAACGGTTCGAAGAACGGTCGCCGCGCTCACGCCTCCCATTGTAGGGAACGGACACTTCACGCCTTTCTTCAACCGGCTCGTCATAGATTTCACCTTCGACAGGCTTGGTGACATCGACACGCCAGCCGGTCAGTTTGGCGGCCAGCCGGGCATTTTGTCCATCTTTGCCAATTGCCAGCGACAGTTGTCTCTCTAACACCGTTACCTGCGCGGTATGGTCGGAATCGCGCAATTGCACTTTGAGCGGCTTGACCGGGCTGAGTGCATTGGAGACGAAGGTAGCAGGGTCGGGACTCCACTGAATGATATCGATTTTCTCGTCGTTAAGCTCATGCACAATATTATTGATGCGCGACCCGCGCACGCCGACGCAGGAGCCAATGGGGTCCAGCCCCTCCTGTCGTGAGACGACGGCCACCTTTGAGCGGCTGCCGGGTTCGCGCGCGATGGCTTTAATTTCGACGGTTCCTTCATAGATTTCGGGAACTTCAGACTCAAACAGGCGGCGCACAAGGTCGCGATGCGTACGCGAGGCCATAATCTGGAGCATACGCCCCTGGATACGCCGCACATCATAAATGTAGACGCGCAGGCGCTGGCCGACGCGATATTTTTCGGTAGGCACCTCTTCGCCCAGAGGCATAACGCCTTCGACTCGTTCTGCTTTGTCAAAGTCGATCAGCCAGCCGCGCACAGGGTCTTTGCGGGTGAGCGTGCCGAGGCGAATTTCACCGATCCAATCCTTCAATTGGTCGTAGAGATGTTCGTGTTCAGCCTCGCGAATGCGCTGTAAGATGACCTGTTTAGCGGTTTGCGCCGGAATTTTGGCGAAGATGTACGAGGAATCGACATCGATGGTCTGTCCGAGCGCGGCGTGTGGAACGAGACGCTGGGCCTCGGCCAGAGAAATCTCATCATTGGAGTTGGTCACCTGTGCCACAACACGCTTGGCAGCCCACACATGCACTTCGCCGTTCTTGTCTACTTCGATGCGAATATTCTCTCCCCCGCCATAGCTCTTACGGTAGGCCGACAGAAGAGCGGTAGCAACGGTTTCCATTACCACTTCGCGTGGTAATCCTTTCTCGGCAATTAATTGTGCAATGGCAGCTTGAAATTCGCTCCTCATATGCCTTGCTCCTCCGCTAGTCGCCTTGTGGACGGTAACATCATTTTTTCGAGTGCTATCACCGCTGCCCGATGCAGCGGTTTTCAAGAGTAAAAAATCCCTCAGTCAAGCAGAAAAGTGGACGGGATGCCCACTTTTCTCAAAAGATAATTCTTTACTGACTGCCTGAGTGCGCAGCGCGTCTGAAAGTCTGGCAGTCGGAATACGGACCCTTTCCTCTATTCTGAGGGTATTATATCACATTCTCGCTCGTTAAGCAACGCAAATTTACATTTTTTCTGTGGGGGTGGGAACGCTTGCGCCGCCCGCTGTGCTCAAAATCCCCCTCTCTTACATCAGCAATCGCAGCGGCGTTAAAATACGTTCGCTCAACTTCATATACCAGGAGCGATGTACCCAGCTATCCAGCGTCAACTCAAAGGCATTGCCAAGGTCGCGTTCGAACAACTCCTCCATCTGTTGCGCCAGTTTTTCGCTGTAGACTTCGACGTTGATTTCATAGTTGCCGACGGAACTGAGGCGGTCCAGGTTGGCCGTGCCGATGGTAGACCACTGTCCATCAATGGTGCAGGTTTTAGCATGCAGCATATTACGATAGCCATAGACGTGAATGCCGGACTTTAGACATTCTGTGAGATAGCCGCGTGCTAGCCAGTCGGTGACGATATGATTAGAAGTCCAGGGAATAAGTATTTGTGTAGTGACGCCTCGCCCGGCGGCTGTTTTAAGCGCGTCAAGCAGAACGCGATCTGGCACGAAATAGGCATCGGTAAGGCGGATGCCTTGTTCCGCTCTAAGAATTGCTTCGATGTACATGTCGCGAATAGGGAAAGTGAGACGCATCGCATTGGTTTCGTGTACGTTTATAAGCGGGTCGAAGCGGCGCGGATAATGCCGGGTAATACGCCGAGAGGCGGGGTCATGCACATTCCAGAAGTCGATGAATGAGCGCGCAATGTCGGCTGCGGCGCGCCCTGCAATACGCAGGTGGGTATCACGCCACTTGGTGGCATACACGCTGCCCAGATTATACCCGCCAATGTAGCCTATGCTGCCATCAACAACCAACACTTTGCGATGATCCAACGCATAACGGCGCGGATCAAAGAGATGGAGGGGTGAGCTAATAGCGTAATATTGCAATGTGTGAACGTTGGGCGGGAAGACTTTGAACTGCCTGGGTACGACCATATTCGCGAACTGGTCGAAGATCACGTAGACATCGACGCCTTCCGCGGCCTTGCGCGCCAGGTGGTCTTTGAATGCCTGGCCGACCGCGTCGCCTTTCCAGATGTAGGTTTCCAGGAAAATGCTCTCTTTAGCGTTATCGATATCCGCGAGCATTGCTTCATACAGTTCGCGTCCATAGTCAAACAGTTGCAGTGTGTTTTCTCCAACCTGCACGTACTCCAGGTATTGATGCGGAAAACCGCCCTGTGGCTGATGGCGTTTGCGCCGGATAGAAATAACCTGGAGAATCAGCACAATGAACACTTGCAGTCCGGCGAATACACCAAAAAACTGCAACAAGATACGCCGGATCGAGATGCGGCGTCTTTTTAGCAAGGTCGGTAATGGATTTTTCATGAATATTCCTCGCTCCACCTCTTTCGCTGTTATAAGCTATAACGATGTTCTTTGCTGGGGAAACGCATATTCATGTTATCCTGATGAAAGGGAGTTGTCAATGTGTTTCAGAGCCTCTCCTCTTTCAGGCGCACATGTCGGAAGATGGACCACAGTGTGAGGTCGTAGGCCGCTTTGAGCATTCCGGCCAGGATGAACGGCAACCCAACGATGAGTAGGGGGCCTTGAAGCAGCAGGCCGGAGAAAACCGGGCTGGTTGCTGAGCCTATCGAGCGGGCCAGGGAGGTTACGCTGGCGGCAGCCGTGCGCTCTTCCGGGGCGACGAGCGCCATCGTATAGGCTTGCCGGGTAGGAACGTCCATCTGCGAAAGCGTCTGGCGCAAGAGCAGCAGCATGGCCGCGATGGGAAAGGTAGGTGCGAAGGCCACCAGTATCAAGAGGATATTCGAGGGCAGGTGGGTGAAGACCATCGTGTTGAGCAGGCCGAAGCGCCGGGCGAGCGGCACCGCTGCCAGAAATGAGAGTGCCGAGAGGAGGTTTGCTCCAAAGAAAAGAACGGAGAGCGTCGTAAGCGGGACGCCGAAGCGCAGGTGGAAGA
>VBHV01000230.1:8819-14379 GCA_005881995.1 Chloroflexota bacterium
TGCGTCAGCAGACCCGGCACCCCTGCCACCAGCGCTCCAATCGCCACGCTCAGCGCAGCGACCAGGTTGTAGCGGGCGAAGAGGGCGGTCCGGCGCTCAGGCGTACTCACCTGCGCCATCATCGTCTGGTCGATGGGCAGAAAAGGCGCCGTCTCCGAAGCCGAGGTGCCAAGCGTCCCGAAGAACGCAGCCACCAGCAGCACGGGGTAGCTCGTCACCAGCCCGAAGATTACCCCCGTCGCCGCCATGAACAGTGCGAGCAGCGCGAGCGTGCGCCGCCGTCCCCAGGCATCGGCAAACAGACCGATCACGTAGGTTCCCACCATGTCGCCGACCAGTGACACCGTGATCAGGATGCCGATTACCACAGGCGAGAACCCCTCACCTGCCAGGGCTATGCCTAAAAGCACAGACAGCAGTCCGTAGGCCAGTGAGCGCAGCCCGCGCATCACCAGGATGAGCCGGGTAGTTGTGCGCCGGTCTTGTTCATCTGCGGCGAGCATTACTGTTTGGGGCTGGTCTGTGCCCCTGTGCGATCCCACGGATTGATGCTCCCCGCGTCCGGCTCGGACGAGGCTTCTTTGAATGCGCCATCCGGCCTGCCCTGGCGCACCATCTCCAGGCAGTAGGCGTAGAGTGCATCGTACACTATCCATTCGGCGGCGTTCTGCTCGTGGTCATCCTTGAAGCCTAGATGGCGGAAGCCCTCCGCAATCGCCTCCAATCCCTCTCCTTCTGGCTGGTGCCAGAGGGTATTGTCGGTATCCGCGCCGTTGACGATCTTGCCGAGCAGGACCAGCGCCGCGTCGCTCGTCAAGTTATACTTCTTGAGGATGGCTTCAAATGAACACTCCTTACCGTGATGGCCCAGTTCTACCCCTTTCACATCATAGGGGATCGCTCCTTCGCGTTCTGCGACCTCCATCACCTGTTCGTTGGGAACGAACAGGAACTCGGCATCCTTGTCCACGAACTTTTTGATCAGCCAGGGGCAGGCCACTCGGTCTACCTTGACGTGTTCACGGGTGATCCACTTCATTGCGTTGTTCTCCTTCTTGAACTAGCGAATACTATGCGAACGAAATACGACGAGGAACGATGATTGGTTACTCCACCTCGCGTTCTTCATAGACCGCGACGCGGCAGCCTGGCAAGAAGACGTAAAGGCGTTGTCGCTGTGCGTCGTAGGCAGTTGTATGCGCTCCTGCCTCGGTGGAGATTTGCTCATCAACTGTCATGGTCGAGGTGTTGATCACGTCGATGAGTCCAGGGTCGTTGATGGCAACATAGAGCCGCGTGGTGCGGTGATTGTGCCAGATGGCATCCGGCGCGCCTGCAACCGTTACCTGGGCCAGTTCACTGCCAGTCGTGAGGTCTAGTGTCACGACACGTCCTCCATCGCAAGCGACGAAGGCCCGGCGGCCCTCTTGATCCATATCCAAACCATGCGGCCCGGCATCCGAGACCGGGATCTGCCCGACCAGTGTGAAAGGTGAGGTCGAGAGTACGGCCACTACAGCCGGTTCACGAATATTGACGAGAAAACGATCTCCAGGCGCGTGGTAGACCGCCCAGCGTGGTCTGCCAGGCAGAGATACCGCCCCAATGACCAGACCTTCCTGCACATCAACGAGCTGTGCGGTGTTGTCCTGGACATTGGCCACCAGCAATTGTCTGCGAAGCGGGTCAAAGGCCAGGCCGTTGGGGCGCGATCCTACGTCGACGGTTCGTTTTACTGTAGTGCTTCTGGCATCAATTACGAGCAGTTTGCCCGCGCCTCGTGCTGCAGCGAAGATCAGCGCGTCATCCTGCGCCGCGAGCACCCCACTGGCCTCTGGGCAGCCAGGAATCGTTGCGAGGTGACGCAGGTGTTCCCCATCAACCACTTCGACGGTACCTGCTGCGGTATTAGCGATGTAGACATAGCCGTTTGGCAGATACACATCGCCATGATCGAAGTCTCCCTCCGGGTGAAATGGGAGGTCGATATACTGGCGTAAGATCAGCTTGTTTGGCATCGTGGTACTCCTTCCCCTGAGATCATGGCCGCTTGTTATGCGCGCTATCGGTTTATCGCTGGTTCGTTTCGCTTGCAAACGGAGGTCATTCGGGCTGACCTGGCGGATGCCCCGGCAAATCAGGTCCAGGCCCGCAGCCGCAGGTTCGAGGGTCACATCCTGCACGGTATCGGCCTCATCCACTACACGGGCGATGCGCTCAAGCACCGGATCGTGCAGGTCATACTCTCGGAGCATAGCGTGAAATGTGCAGTGACCCCGGTGATGGGATAGCCGTACACCTGGGATATCGAATGGTTCCGCCCCTTCAGGAAGCGGCTTATATCCAGCAGGCACGAAGAGAAACTCTGCCTGTGGATCGATGTATTTGGTGATGAGCCAGGCGCAGGCCATGCGGTCCACGCCCACTTGCTCCCATGTCACCCATTTCATGAAGCGAATCCTCCTCTCGCGTTCATCAGTCGCGCACGCACCAGCTGTCCCAACTCTGATTGAAAGTAATCCTGTGTTCGCACCTGTTGGTACTTGCGGGAGAGCGTCACCAGATCGGCGTTGTCCTGTTCCAAATCGTCCAGGATCTCCTGGTATGCCGTATTGACGCGGGCCTCAAACTGGTTCACGAGGGTATCTGCTTGCCCATTTAAGAGCAGGCGCGATTCCCAAAGCTGGGCTTCTCCTCCCAGTTCGCCAATCTCCACTACCAGCCATTGCAGCTGCTCGCGCGTCCAGGGGGTCGCAGGGAGCACCCAGACGGCATCGTGCATAAGCAGCGCTCCCAGCCGCTTCAATTTGCGCCAGACATAGGCGCGACTGGCGGTCGGCTCACGCGGTATCTTGTAGGTCAGCAGCACCCACGTGGGTTCTGGAACCTGGTCCATACACCGTCTCTCTCCCAGAAAAATGTTTCAAGATGCTAAAGTAAAATAACATCAGTTATTAGAATAAATAACCATGGTCACATTATACCTGAAGCAGGAAGAAAAAACAAGGGTGAAAAGCGACAAAGTATGATGGTGAAAGTGACAGGGAAATACATTACAGAACGCCGTAGAGAGGTACGTTTCGCCATATTTCTTGAAACTTGCTATAATACTCTGGTAGATAAGTTGGTTTTGTGCAAATGAATAAAAGGAGCATAGGTATGGCGGTATCCCATCTGTCCGAAGAAGAAGAGGCGCTGATAGAAGCGATACGTGAAATTGCGCGGGAGCGGGTTGCGCCGCGTGCAGCTGAGATAGATCATACAGCGGAGTTTCCCTGGGATATGAAAGAACTGCTGGCCCAGCAGGATATTTTGGCCATGCCATTCCCCGTTGAGTACGGCGGCATTGGGGCCAGCGAACTGGCGGTGGTGATGGCGATTGAGGAGCTATCGCGCCATTGCGCGACGACAGGCCTGATCCTGGCGGTGCAGCAGCTTGGGTCGCTGCCGATCCTCCTGGCCGGGAATGAGGAGCAGAAACAGAAGTATTTGCCGAAACTGGCGAGCGGCGAATGGATGGCAGCCTTTGGGTTGACCGAGGCGGGTTCTGGTTCGGACGCGGCTGCGATGCAGACGGTAGCGGTGCGCAGAGGCGATACGTATATTTTGAATGGCTCGAAACGCTTCATCACCAATGGTGGCCTGGCGCAGGTCAATTCGATCTTTGCGCTCACCAATACGACGATTGGGACGCGTGGTATCAGCGCCTTCATCGTTGAGAAGGATTTTCCTGGCTTCTCGGTGGGGCGTATCGAAGACAAAATGGGGATCAAGGGATCACAAACGGCTGAACTGATCTTTACCGATTGCGAAGTTCCGGCGGAAAACCTGCTGCTGCGCGAGGGTGATGGCTTCAAAGTCGCCATGATGACGCTGGATCGCACGCGGCCAGGCATTGGAGCGCAGGCGCTCGGTATCGCGCAGGGTGCGCTCGACCTGGCGGTATCCTATGCTAAGCAGCGCAAGCAGTTTGGCCGACCTATCGCGGATAACCAGGGAATCCAGTTTATGCTGGCGGATATGGCGACCAAGGTGGAGGCGGCTCGCCTGCTCGTCTATAACGTAGCGGAGATGATTGCAAGCGGCGAAAAAAACTTCAGCAAGTATTCGGCGATGGCGAAGATGTTTGCTTCGGATAGGGCTATGGAAGTCACCAACGACGCCATTCAGATTCTCGGCGGATACGGGTATATGAAGGAATATCCAGCCGAACGCATGATGCGCGATGCCAAGATCACTCAGATTTACGAGGGCACCAATCAGATTCAACGCCTGGTGATTGCCCGTGATTTGCTAATGTAGGGGCTTGATTTATCAAGCCCACGTTCGTTGGTAGTCGGAATAAGGACCCAGCGTCCAACCGAGGTAGAGTTCCGTGCGTGAGATAACGATTTTTAGTGGTACGGCCCATGTGGAACTGGCGAAAGAAGTCTGTGACTCTTTGCAAGTGCCCCTGAGCAAAAGTACGATACGGCGCTTCAGCAATGATTGCCTGTATGTGCAACTGAATGCCAACTGCCGAGAAAGCGATGTCTTTCTGATTCAGCCGTTCTCGCCGCCAGTACAGGAACACATGGTGGAATTGCTGTTCATGCTCGATGCAGCGCGGGGCGCATCGGCGGCGCGTACCACTGCAGTGATTCCTTACTATGCCTATGCGCGTTCAGACAAAAAAGATGCCCCGCGTATCTCTATCGCGGGCAGGCTGGTGGCCGATTTGTTACAGACGGCAGGGGCCAATCGTGTGTTAGCCATGACCTTGCATTCACCGCAGGTACACGGCTTCTTCAGCGTGCCGACCGATCACTTGAACGCGTTGAATGTGCTGGCGAACCATTTTCGCAATCGTGACTTGAGGAATACAGTGGTGGTTTCACCCGACCTGGGCCACGCCAAATCGGCCTCGCATTTTGCGCGCCTGTTGAAAGTGCCGGTCGCGGCGGGCAGTAAGCAGCGCCTGAGTGATGTTGAGGTGGTGATCGAGGCTATCGTTGGCGATGTCGATGGGAAGAACGCGATTATCCTTGATGATGAGATTGCCAATGGTGGCACTGTTATGAAGCTCATCGAACGTTTGAGAGAGCATCAGGTTGGCCGTATCTCCGTTGTTTGTACGCACGGATTGTTTACTGACCACTCTATAGAATGGTTGGGTTCACAGCCGGATATAGTAGAGATTGTCACCACCAATACGGTGCCGATTCCACCTGAGAAACGCATACCCAAGATGACGATCCTCTCGGTTGCGCCCCTGATAGCCGAGACCATTCGCCGCATCCACATCGGCGAATCGGTCAGCAGTTTGTTCGCTGATACGATGTAAGCTTGTCTATGCTATATCGTTGATACTCATACTGGCAAGGTGGCCCATCCGCGACGTCAATTGTTCCAGCGGCCAGGTCGAAGATGATGGAGGCGACGCTCTCACCCTGCTCCTCAAATGACCATTGAGCCTGGTTGTGCACGCAAATGGCATAAGGAGATGTGCCGTGATCGGTGAGCATGGTGTGTAGAGCATCTTCGGTAACTGGCCGGGTTGTTGCTAAGCTTTGCATGCGTT
>VBHV01000396.1 GCA_005881995.1 Chloroflexota bacterium
ACTCTGGCGCCACCTTCGATCCAGCCACAAGTGACCTCCATGGCACCGACAAGACTTTGTCGGTGAACGATCTTCCCAGCTTGTTTGCTTCCCCAGTGGGGCTGCGGGGCAACGGTGGCCAAACCTGGACCTTTGCGCTAGGTGCAAACAGTCCGGCTATCGATCAAGTTCCCCTTCGCTACTGTCAAGTCAAGGACATCTTTAACAATCAATCTCACATGTACACCGACCAACGCGGCGTGAAACGACCGGATGGCAATGAGAATGCATGTGACATCGGGGCCTACGAGAACGTGGATTAGCCAGTTTGATCCGCGCGGTTGGAAAAAAACAAATAAGGTAAGCCATAGATTAAAATTTGCTTATAATTTCTCCAGACTCCTCAAAAGCCATTGCTGTTCAGTTTGTTTCCTGCTATGCTTGACTACAACATACACAAGAAACCCTTGGACGGGGTTGTAACCTTATTTGCTGTTGAGTCGTGATATATGTAGCTCATCGTAGTCTACATCATCGTCAAGAAGCTGGTTAAATACCTACTATTTAGCAGTTCGAAGAGCGAATTCGAGAGAGGAGAAAGAGATGGAGTTACGCAAGTATACCGGGCGAGCGCGCGGACTGGCAGCTATGAGTCCCGAACGCCGTCGCGAGATCGCCAGCAAAGGTGGACGCACTTCACAGGCTCGCGGCACCGCGCATCAATGGACGGCAGAAGAAGCATCGGCAGCCGGGAAAAAAGGCAGCGCACGCTACGCGCTGAGAAAAGAGGAGATGGCCCGCGCGCTTCACTGATCTCAGTGATCTACGCCTTCTATTGCCGTCGCTGCTTGCTCATCTCCGTGAGCGGCAGCCCAACGTAATACTTCTCCTGCCAGGTACAGCGAACCGGTTGCGCAGATCAAGTCGCCGCTTCCTGCCAGATTTCGAGCCAGGTCCATCGCGGCTCTGCTATTTTCGGCAGTAAACACACGCACATGGGGCACATATTGAGCGAAGAGCGCCTGTAACTCCTCAATCGCGGCGGCACGGGGATTTGCCATACGGGTCAGCACAACAGTATCTACTCCTGCTAACGTTCGCACAATACCTGGCAGGTCCTTATCACGCGCTACTCCCAGTACGACGATCAGACGATGTATCTGAAACGAAGCCTGGAGTGCGCCCAGCAATTTTTCCATCGAATCGACATTGTGTGCGCCGTCCACCACAATCGTCGGGTCATGTCCCACCACCTCGATACGTGCAGGCCAGAAGACATTGTGCAATCCACTTCGCAGTGCCTTTTCATCCCAGGATATGCCCTTTTTGCGCAGTGCTTCGAGTGTCGCCAGCGCAAGCGTGGCATTTTCAAGCTGGTGCTGGCCCGCTAAGGGTATCTCAAGGTCGGTATATTCCTGCTCCGGCGCAAAGACCGTAAAGCGTTGATAGCCCTCCACGCGTTCTTCCAATGTATAACGGTAGCTCAGCGCCGGCAATAGCCCGGCATCGACCTCAGCCTGGGCGGGATCATTTGTCGCGGAACCGATACGTATCAACTCTGCGCGGCGTGATGTACATACTTTAGCAATCGCGAGCAACGCTTCGGGGGACTGCGCCGAGGTGACAACCATGCCACCTGCTTTGATGATACCCGCCTTCTCGGTCGCAATCTGTGTCAAGGTATTGCCGAGAATCTGCATGTGATCGTAGCTGATCGAGGCAATCACCGAGACAAGGGGTTGGGTCACATTGGTGGCATCCAGGCGGCCACCAAGCCCTACCTCTAACACCGCATGTTCGACGTGCTGGCGAGAAAAATAGAGCAATGCCAGCGCCGTTGCCACTTCATAGGTAATATAAGGACCAAAGGTTCGCTGCTGCTCGATCCGCTCGACCGCCGCGCGCAGTTCCGACACCAGGTCGGCCACCTCTTGTTCGCTGATGAGACGGCCATTGACGCGCATACGCTCGCGGAATGTATGCAAGTCGGGCTGAGTATAAAGGCCGGTACGCAGGCCTGCCTCGCGCAAGACACGCTCAATATAGGCTGCGGTAGACCCTTTCCCTTTTGTTCCGGCAATCAGGGTGCTGCTATACGTTTGCTGTGGATTCCCCATCGCTTCGAGCAATTGAGCTTCGCGGGGAAGATTCTCTTCGGGTTCATGGGTAAACGACCCCCCGCGCTCAAAATCGCTCAGGCTATAGAGATAGGCTAATGCTTCTTGATAGTTCATAGATGTCCTCGTAGTATAGCATCGCACATTTTCACGATACGTACCATCTCATGCACATCGTGTACGCGCACGATGTCCGCCCCCTGCGCAACTCCAAGGGCAACGGTAGCCGCGGTGCCCTCAACCCGCTCAGACGGAGGCAAACCACCCAACACCAGGCCAATCGTCGATTTACGCGACGTGCCCAACAGGATGGGACGCCCCAATGCGCGCAATTCGCCCAGGCGTGAGAGTAGAGTCAAATTCTCCTGCGGGGTGGTACCAAAACCAATGCCGGGATCGATGATGATCCGTTCCCATGCTACACCCGCAGACAATGCTAGGTCGATGCTCTGCGCCAGGAAGCGAACGACATCGCTCACAATCTCGTGCTTCTGGTAGCCACGCATATTTGCCATCAGGATCACAGGCACTGCTCGCTCACTGACGAGTGCGGCCATAGCGGGGTCGCGGCGCAAGGCCCAGATATCATTGACCATGCTTGCGCCTGCATCCAGGGCTTGCCTCGCCACCTCTGCTTTGTTGGTATCAATC
>VBHV01000397.1 GCA_005881995.1 Chloroflexota bacterium
GGCATCAGCAGCAGAACCCATCACCTGCTCCGGCGAAGTGTAGACCGGTGTGCCAAACCAACCACTCGTGTTACCCGCGGGTACCCCTAACAGCTTAACCATACCGAAGTCGGTGATAACAGGCTCACCCACTGTGTTGCGCGAGGTGTTACGTTTATCGAGCAACACATTAGCTGGCTTGAGCTGACCGTGTACTATACCACGCTGGTGAGCATACTCAACAGCCATACCAATAGAGAGAAAGATGCGCACGATATCGGCGGGAGGAGGAAACTTTCCCAGGCGGGAAGTATTACCAATATAGTCTGCCAGGGTCCCTCCATCCACATAATCCATTACTATGTAGGCGGTAATGTTCTTTGTTCCAGAGGGCTGCGCAATGGAGAAATCGTAGTACTGCACAATATTCGGATGGCGCAAGGAGGCGATAGTTTGCGCTTCACGCTGGAAGCGCATTCCAAAATCTGGGTCTGCTTGTGGATTGGTGCGAAAGAACTTGATGGCCACATAGCGGCGCGCCTGCATATCAAAGGCCTTCCAGACCTCAGCCAATCCCGCCTGTCCCAGCAATTCCTGCAATTCATATCTGTCAAAACGACCTGGATTTGTACTCATGCTAACTTGCGCCTTTCTGTACCACTATAGGGAAAGTTGGAACAAACTCGCTCCTAATCAGCCGGATAAGCCGCGAAACGACGTTTCCGGTTGAATATGAAGAACCGCCCTACAGCAACGCATGATAGAGGAGAAAGGATGACAATAAAACCTTCCTAATTATTAAAGATAAGTTTACATTTGTCAATGGATAAATGTACTGACATCAGGGTGTGTGAATTATTACCAGAAATCAAACTTTAACGAACCTCTCCTTTTTCGATATCTCCAGATGAACCAGCATGCGCCGAGGAGTACTGCTAGAAGCAGCGCCGCGGCGAGGGCCAATAGGGGAATGTTTGGCTGCGCTGCAGCTGGAAGCTTTGGAGTCGGCACATCTGAGGGAGGATAGGGGCCTGTAATGATGAAAGAAGGTTCACCACCAACCAGAAGCGTTTTGACGATGCGCCGCCCAGGAATATCGAGCATATCCACCCTGCCTTCACGAAGCGCTACAAAGCCGAATTGCCCATCGTTGGTGATGGCTATCGCACGCGGTGAGCCACTCACACGAAGAATGCGCTGCGGCTCTTGCGGCATCAGTGGAGACCCGGACAATACCGGAGAGAGCACATCTACCTGGTCATGCTGCGCATCTGGCACATAGATGTCTCCGGTAACAGCGTCATAGTCCATCGAACCAAACGTCCCTCCCGTGAGTAAAGATGCAAAAACCTGGTGGGTCACCATATCGACTGCGACAACGCTGCCCTGACCAGTAGCAATGTAGGCGGTCAATTCATTTGGCAGACAGAGAAAGCGCGGTCCACCTGCGATTGGAATGCTGTCAAGTACCTGCCCCTGCTCGTCCAGGATGCTCACCGCGGTCGTTCCCGCGACCCAAAGTTGTGTGGAAAGAGCAGTGCCGGTAGTGATTCCCGCTGTAGCAAGCCAGGTGATCGGCTGGGTAGTCTGGAAGGAGCGCTGGAGCGCGCAAGTTTGTGCATCAAGGGCAACGATGGTCGTTTCGTGAACACCCGCGGCGTACAGAACCGTCCTATCAATGTTCATTGCCAGCAGAGCAGGATGTCCAGGGAAGGTGAAAGTGCAGATCATCTGCCCTGTTTTGGCGGCCAGAGCAGTCACTTGGCCCGATGCAGCTTGCGTTACGTAGAGCAGGCTCCCGTCAGGACTCAGCAGAATGGTCGACGAACCGCCCGACGCCGCAAATCCCCCGTTTACCTTCTGTTGAGCAACATCAATGACACTGACGCCCTGCGGTGTGCCCGCCACGTAGGCGAGGTTAGGCGCACCTCCATCAGCATGCACCTGCGAGGGGAAGAAAATTGCAGAAAGCGCAAGCCAGCACAGGAATAAGGAGCAGATTCGTGCTTTGATCGTGGGGGCGCTGTTCCGCTTAAGTTGCTGCAAAGCCAGGTTCTCCTACCTCTACCCTTTGGATGATTGCCGAGTTTCATCTCCGATTGTACTGCAAAGATGCAAGCTTTGGTATGGAGAGGAGGTAGCCGCGCTTAACACTTCCCGTGATCGCACCACCACTCGGCGATGTTGTAGGTATCGGTATAGGGCCCGGGCAGGTAGTTGTGCGTCCCCTTGTGCGCCAATGCGAATACTGTCGGACCGTAGAGCACAATGAAGGGGAACTGCGTCAGGTAGATCTGGTGGATCTGAATGAAGATCTGCTGCCGCACGCCGGGATCTGCCGTGGCCTGTTCCTGGGTAAAGAGCTTATCCAGGGCCGGGTTGCAGTAGAAGTCAAGGTTGAGTCCATTAAAGTGATTGGCCACCGATGGAAACTGGTTGCAGGCAAACAAACTGGAGTCATCCGGGTCGTAGGTAAGAGAGTTCGTAAACTCGGCGATGTCATACCTGCCCGCCACGGCTCCCGTCGGCGGTGATGCCTTTCCCTGGGGCAACAAGGAAAAAAAGAACGGACCGTACGTATAGTTCTGGATATCGAGC
>VBHV01000398.1 GCA_005881995.1 Chloroflexota bacterium
CCTGTTATCTCTACCAACAACGCGGTCCATTCCAGGCGTTCCAGTTTATGTAAGGTATGAGCAGGCGCCCCTGCTACGCGTAGCACCAACGAGATCATGGCCGAACTGGTAGAGATGGCTGAGGAGATGAAGACTGCGCCGAGTACTTTACTGCGCGACCAGAGCGGCACGCTGGTGGCCGTCAGCAGCACCCCCGTATAACCACCGAGGAACAGACCCGTCGCCGTTCCAGGCAGTGCCAGCAAGCGTTGAGGAAGCGCCGCGAGCAGCTTTGCGCCCCACCAGCGTCCCAGAATGCCATCGCGCGCCGCCTGGATGACTGCTGTCAACCCGCTAAACAGCGAGAAACTGAGCAGTGCCCACGTTCCCATCGACATAGGCGATTTAAACTTGAACATACGCAGCATGTGCAAAAATCGTTCGGGTCTCCCCAGATCTTTGATGAGCAGGGGCGGGCAGGGCAAAACCGCCAGTAGTGAAAGATAATAGCCCGTGCGAACCACCGCCCGGTCTTCTTTCGAGCCGAAAAGTGAAGCGATGGTGGCGATCACATAACAGCCCGCCGCCAATCCACCAAAGAAAAAATACCAGATAATTTCCCAACGCCACACCGGAGCCTTCAGCACAGGGTAGTCGTAATAGCTCGGCTCCTCCTGTAGCTCTCGTTCCAGATCGGGCGTATATCCCGTGGTGAGCGTTGCCATCCGTTCAACAGGGTTGGAGGGTGGGAGATTTTCTTGTATTATCTCTGGAAGTCGCGTTTCCTGCATGGAAAAAACCTCCTTTATTCCCGAAAGAAAATAATCCCGAACAGGCCCAGTACCATCGCCGCCAGGATCGTCCATAGTGAAGCGGGAACAACATTGTTCGAGGGGCGCTGGGGATTAGCCGGAAGATTATACACCTCTGGCTCGTCCAGTAAGAGAAAGAACGAATTGAGCCCCCCATCAAGGATGTCGTCATCCACACCATACAGGCGTGCCTCCTTCACACCGCGTTCATGCAGAATGCCCAACCGCTCGCGCGCATGCGCCTTCAGCTTTGCCACCTCGCCAAATTGGATAGAATCGGTTGGGCAGGCCTTCGCGCAGGCTGGCTCGATACCATCTTTCATACGATCGTAACAGAGCGTGCATTTACGGGCGGTATGCGTACCCCGTTCATCGCGCGCGATCACCCCGAAAGGACAGGCCACCACACAGTAGCCGCAGCCGTTACAGATATCTTGCTGCACATAAACCGTATCGAACTCGGTGCGAATAATCGCGCCCGTCGGGCATGCTTCCAGGCAGGGTGCGTGAGCGCAGTGTTTGCACACGTCACTCTGCATAAGCCAGCGATCGGTATTAAAGAAAGGCAAGGCGGTTCCCGGCGGAATCAGCGGGATAACGTTGTCTTTTTTCGCCTGGGCAATCTGCCCGCTTATGTCGGAACGCACTCCACTATACCCGTTCTGCCCATCTTCACGTCGTCCGATGTGTTCGATAAACTGCACGTGCCGCCACGTCGTCGCGCTCAACTGCCCCGTATTATCGTAGCTCGAACCCGTCCAGCCAGGATCGCTGGCCGGAAGCTGGTTCCATTGTTTGCAGGCGACTTCGCACGCCTTACAGCCGATACATAGGCTGGTATCGGTGAAAAACCCCATCGCCGGCTGCTGCGGTAATGGAGGCATTTTGTTGCCGACCAGCGTGGATACAACCGCCCGCAGGGATGACCCTTGCCCGTTCAAGGTATCTTGAGAAGGTTCAACAGCCATGAATCCTCCTATTATTATCCAGCATTATGGCATCCGCCCAGGACGTATATTGCAAGTAAAGGCTTTCGCCTCCTCGATGCTCACGTTTGGCTCTAAGACCATGTGCGCCAGGTCATTGGTGATGCTGCCCTTGCTCTTCCCCTGGAAACCCCAGTGGAACGGCAGACCGATCTGGTGTACCACGCGCCCGGAAACGTGGAGCGGGCGCATGCGGCGTGTCACCATCGCTCGCGCCTCGATCTCGCCGCGCGGTGTGTTGATAATCACCCAGTCTCCATGCCGGATCTTGCGCTCGGAGGCCAGTTCTGGACTGATTTCGGCGAACAACGACGGCTGCAGCGCGTTCAACCAGGGCATACAGCGCGTCATTGGCCCGCTCACATGGTGTTCGGTCAGGCGGTAGGTGGTAATCACAATAGGGTAGTTGCTATCGCCTATAGCTGCCAATCGATTGTCAGCACGATCCCGGAAGTATTTGGCCGCCGGGTTGCTCTGCTGGTGATAGAGCGCATTATGCACAGGCGACTCAGCCGCTTCATAGTGCGTGGGCAGTGGCCCATCTTTCAGCCCCTTAGGAGCAAAAAGCCAGCCTTTCCCATCCGGCTTCATAATGAACGGATCGCTGCCCGAATGCGCGTCCATCCCCACTGCTCCCGGTCCAGGCGTGAAATCGGGTGGCTTGTTGAGCGGGAAGTCTGGCACATCGTAGCCCGTCCATTTCTTTTCGGCCTCATCCCACCACACGTACTTCTTGCGCTCTGACCAGGG
>VBHV01000399.1 GCA_005881995.1 Chloroflexota bacterium
CTTCTTCCCTGACCACCGCTTTGTATTTCAGCGAGCTGCTGCAACAGGTCCTGGCGCTTTGCGAGTGTGCCACGGAATTCAGCTTGCAGTTCAATGGGAAGAATCTTTACCTGCCAGCCGGTCTGCTGGCGCGTGGCGGTATCAATGCCGCCGAGGGCCGCTTCAAGCATATACTCGTCGTCGAGCGAGGTCACGGAGCGTTTCCACGCATCGATATAGATGACGAGAAGATAGTGATTCGCGTGCAAATTGAGCGTCGGCAATTTGGTATCGTCTGGATAGGTGGCAAAGGCGGGACCAGGGTACTCGCGCTCGGTGGTGGGACAATAGGATTGGGTTGTGTAGGTCGTGACGCGGCGCAGGTAGAGGTCCTTTTCATCTTTCAAGCCGGTCGTATCGTAGTTGGTTTTGTCGGTCAGGAGCGTCAAGCTCTGCTGAGTCGCATCAATACCAAGAACGCGGAAGAGCTTGCGGACCTGCATTTGCGCATCCAGAAATTCGACCCACTGGCCTTTCCGGAAATCCTGTCCATCGACATTCCAGCTTTGCACCTGCACATGGTTTTCATCCAGAAAGCGTACCGGAACAGGAGTAGCCTCGTTCAACTCACAGAGTATGCCATCGACATACATGCGCCCAGGCGAGATCGTCAGATCGGTGTTATCGGGGGTAAAGCCGATTCTAAAGCCGCCTCCTGCCTGTGGCACACCGCACTGCCCGATGACGTCCAGCGCCTCGGTCTCATTACGGTGCTGGTAGATGGCCTGCTGCTCGTTCCAATCGGCATCCAGTTGAACCCGACCTTGCTGCATTACAACGCCAACGTAGTGCTTTTTGGGGTCAAATGTCACACGGCTTATATCACTCATTCCTCATCTCCTGTTCTCAGGGCAGGGGTAAGCCCAGCCCGTACTATACAACTACCAGGGCAGGGGCAAGCCCAGCCCGTACCCTATACGACCACGACACCACCACCCGTTTAGGGTACGGGCTGGGCTTGCCCTGGTCATGTGATCGTGCCCATATCCTTTTTCAATTTAAGTAATAAACGCCAGCTTCTAAGGTGAAGCGCAGGTACTCTTTCAGGCGCAGAGCCAGATTCGTTTCACGTTGTGGCTGGTAAAGGTCATGAAATGCTCCCATTTCGGATTCGTCATCAGCGCCGCGCCGAATCTCGTTGGCAGTCCTGCGGCTGAGCTGGCAGTAGCCTGGATCGCCGTAGCGGAGCGAGGTGAACTGCGGATGCACCCACTCGGCGGCCTGCTCATCCACCGGCTGGCAGTAGTACAGGCGGGGAACACGCGACCTGGCGGGTAGATACGAGTAGCGCACACAGCCGGATTGCCGCCGCGCAACTTGCACCGGCGCTCTCTCTCCACCAGTACGACGAGCCAGAAAAATCGTATTTGAGGCCAGTTCCATCAGTGAAGTATGCACCTGGCCGATAAGCGTACTATTTTCGACATGCAGCGGAGCACCCGCCGTCGTTTCATCCAGACCGCAATAAGCGATGGCGTGCTGCGAAGTGGCATCTACAATGCTGTTGGTGATCTGCACTTGCGCGCTCTCAACAACGCGCAGCCCACCAACAATACAGTGGTCGAGTTCTACGGCGACAGCGGGCGCCTCGACGATCACACTTACCTGGGGCGAGTAGCGATCAATCTCAACATGAATATCTTCCCGTTCGATGACAACCGTCTCTCCGCGCCTGTTACGCTTCACCTCTTCGCTCTCGCTTTCCGACTCGACTACCTTCGGCTGGGATTCGTTCCTCTTAGAGCCATCATCAGAAGCCGCTAACCCCGGTACCAATGTGCAATGCCGCAGTACCAGGCGGCTCAAATTGCCGCTGACATGCAGGCGACCGGAGCTGATGACGAGCCCGTTCAGCACGACCGTGGCTCCCTCCTCACCGCTGATCGAGAGTTCGGGTGTAACCGGATTATCAGTTTTCGCCGCGTCATTGGTAAGTACGAGCAGCGGACGACACCTTTCGGCAGCGCGCAGCTCAACGAATGCATTCGCGGGAGCATATATGGACGGGGACTCGCTGAAGCGTCCACTACCGGTCAACTCCACCACGCCTGACCTGTTCAGGTTAGTCAGCGCTTTTGCAATGGTTCCATCCGGCACGGGCACTCTTTCGATCGCCAGGACCTGGGTAGTAAACGGGTCGATACGCGTGAACGAATCCACCCGGCTATACTCACCGCCGCCCATTTCAGCGCTGAAGCCGTAGTAGCAGGTCACCTGCACGTTCTTCGGCATGCGCTTGCCCCGTCCCCGCGGAAAGGCGATTCTGCCCAGGACGGGGTCAATGGCTATTTTCTCGCGCGGCGCATTGGCCCAGACGGTGTTGTCAGCATCATCCTTCATTGGATTGCCATTACTATCCTTTGCATCGCTCAAGTCCGCCGCCTCGATGAGATCGGAGGTATACTGCCTGCCGTTGATGGTGAGCAGGATACTTTTGTCCACACCGTAGTAATCGTCCAGGTAGGAAGTGAGCATACTGCGGGTGATAGGCATGGCCACGTTTTTTTGGCCCGACAATTGCGTCACATCCTGCTCAACTTGCGGATGACTGAACAACTGCAGAGTAGTTCCCAGCGGGTTGAATAGATAGCGATAGTTATCGACTTTGACGGCCGGGGAATTGGTCAGCGAATAGGAGTTCAGGCGCCATAC
>VBHV01000400.1 GCA_005881995.1 Chloroflexota bacterium
GCATCGTGGAACAGTTCCGGTTGCTGTTGACCAGCGAGAGCGCATCAGAATCAAGCAGCGCAATTGCGCCTCCATCTGCCCCCAATCCGCGTACCAGGTGATCCACCGCGACTGTAAAGATGGTCGAGAGGTCTTCGCTGGAGTTCACGGTTAATGCCACCTGGGAAATAGAGCGTGCGCGGCCAATGAGTTCCTCCGCGCGCCGCTTCTCTGTCTGTGCCTGTTGATACAGTCGCGCATTGTCTATGGCGATCGCTGCCTGCTGGCCGATGGCACGCGCAAGTTGCTGTAGCTCTGGTGAAAAGGTGCGTGCCTGCGCGGGATCATCAAGCGAGAGTATGCCCACGGGGCGACCTTCGCGAACGAGCGCGACAAGCAGGATGGAACGCACAAGAAACGTTTCCGCTACACGTCGCAAGCCTGGTTCCGCGCGCAAATCTTCAACGTAAAGCATGCCCTGCTCCGAGAGCAACCGGTGGATGACCGGGTCATCAAAGGGCAGCGGACTGCGGTACCAGATAGCATCGGCCGCTTGTATCGTTTGATGATCGAGCAACTGAGTGGACAGGTGGTAGGTTTTAGGATGGAACATCCCCCGCGCGTCTTCAAGCAGCCAGACCGCGCATCGTTCAACCTCGCACACCTGGGTCGAGCGTTTTACCAGCACCTGTAAGATGCGCTCAAGATCAAGAGAGGATGCCAGTAGTTCTGCCAGCTCGCGCAGTATTTCACTTTCGCGCAGCGCTGCTTGTAAGCGAAAATGCTCTTGCGGGTTGGGTGATGGAAGTAGATCGCCTGGCATGCTCAAGACCTCGTCAAGTGATTATTGTCAGTGAATTGTGTAACGAAAAAGAGATGCATTTTTACTGTACACGTTGTGTGGTGTGTTCACTCGAATAAAATAAGGGAGTGGAGATCAAGTCTTCTGTGCAAGTGTAACAGATGAGCATGAAATACGTCAAGCAAAAAGGACTTTTAGTTCGTTTTTCGCCTCTGGTTTTTTATCCTGATGGGCAAAATGCTATAATGACACCGCCGGTAAATGACGAAGAAAGGGAAATATGTATGGCTGTCAGTGTAGGTGTGATGCGAGATGGAGATGCCTGGAATTCTTGTATGCTAGAAGATGGACACGTATTAGAAAGCCTCGCCTTTGAGAGCGCTGCCTCAGCGCTTGCTTATGTAGAGCGTGTCTGTGTAGACTATCCAGAACTCTCCCTGGCGATATCTCTCGAGAGTGAAACGCCTTTTCTGGCGTTAAGCGCTATAAGCGATCAGCACTTGGAGTCTATCTCTATCGGTACCGATGACGCGTTGGATGAGCAGCAGGCACATGAACTTCTTATAGCCGTGAGAAATATCAATTTACATAGCTTCCTTATGCCATCAATCAAGTATTTACCCGGTGTGCCGGTGTATAGAAAGTTGCTGCGCGCTACCCTGGGGACATCTAATGATGTATGTGCGGTTGCCGCGCTGCTCTATCGCGTGAGAGAAAGGGAGGCAACCTGGCCGGAAATACACTTCCTTTGTGTCCGGGTTGGTGATCAGAGGAGAAGTATACAGGTTGTGGAAGAAGGACAGATTGTGAATGGCATTGCAGCCAGTACACAGCTTGTAGTGCAAGAAGAACTGCAATCCTTCTATGAACAGGCACTGTGGGAGGGGCTCACACAGGATATGGCGGGGCTGATGGCGATTCATCATATAGAAGATATCGTTGTTCTGGGGAAATACCAGGATGCATTGAGCGAGCATTTCGCTGATAAGTACCAGGTCTACCTTTTCCCTGCCAACGAAGCCGATATGGTAGGACGCGAAGCAGCCCTGGGAGCGGCCATCATTGCCGAGGGTCTCTACCTTCCTGGTCTCGCCAGCGAGGTAGTCGAGCGGCTTCACATTCGAGAGGCGATTGCCTGATCTCCTATCTTCCCTCGCGTGCTCACTTTTTACGACCCATGCGGAAAAGCGTTACAACAAATGCAAGGGCGGTTCCTGCTACCGCCTCGATGAGGGCAGGCGTTCTGGAAGAGCTTTGTGCGGATGACCGCTTTTTCTTTGATGCGTGCGTTGCCTGCTCCGTATGATTTTGTTCGTGAACTGCCCCTGACTGCATTGTTGTTCCAGCATTTGACTGCACTGTAGCAGTCGCTTCGTGCTTGGGATGAATCGATTTTGGCTCTTCGTCTTTATGAGAAGCGGAAGCCTGTTGTTGTACGGCTTCTTCGCTAGTAGGCAAATGGCTTGTCAGGTTGTGTATCATGACTGGAATGTTATCCGGAGTAACGCGCACACCTTCCCTGAAATAGGCGTTGATCTCCGCACCGAGGAGCAGGATGACCGCGAAGTAGTAGA
>VBHV01000401.1 GCA_005881995.1 Chloroflexota bacterium
TAAAATCTCAAAATTTTTACTCGCCTATTTACATGCTTTTTCACATCGTAATGTCACTTTGCTCACAAGTATCCAATTTGTTCACACAATATACTACTTTCTTTTCACAATCGTAATATTGTAGCATAAAAACTCCACTTTTTCAACTTTTACACTAGCATTGAGAGCAGAGCGGAGTGAGCCTCTTCAGTACGCAACCCAGGGGAGCAGATGATATATCTGCTATCAGGATGTGGCGGTCTCGCTCAGTTGAGTAACAATCTTGAGGACTTCATCGAGGTCGAATGGCTTCGGCAGCAGCGCGGCATAGTTGCACTCTGAGAAATTGCTTGCTCTGCTCACGGCGCTCATAAAAACAAAAGGGATGGATCGGTAGTTGGGGTTTGCTTGCATCCTCCGGCACATCTCTCGCCCGTCAAGCACCGGCATCATCACATCACAGAGAACCACCGTCGGCCGTGTCACTGCAAGGCCAGCGAGGCCCTCTTCTCCATTGTGCGCCGTCACGACCTGGTACCCCTCCTCTTGCAGGAAAGTAGCCAGGAATTCGACGATAGCGTGTTCGTCATCAACAACCAGAATCGTCGTCAAGGCTGTCGTCCTTGCTTAGGAGTACTACCTGCTGCAAACGCGGATGAAGCTCCTGATGGGGCTGCATGAGCAATGCCCGTCAAAATGGCCTGGGCGCTGGCAAAGGTCGGTGCTACCTCTATGCCCTGCTCGGTTATGCGAAACTCGCGGATCGACGGGTCATAGCTGCTCTCACGCATTTTCATGATGGAGATGAGCCGGTACAGTTGAGAGTGCAGTTCGACATAACGCAATAAGAGGAGATTTTCAACCTGCCCGGTTATCCCACTGAACGTCACTGGGAGCATAACTTTGGGAGTGAAGAGGGCAGGCAATTCCACTGCGCACATGACCGTCACATCTTGAACATGCAGGGCCGTGAAGAGGGCAGCCAGGAAGAGATCCAGTCGCTCGGCTGAAGCCATCGTCCGCTGAAAGCCGAGCAGTCCATCGACATCCAGGGAATCCTCAATGGGTGATTGCCAGAGCACCTCGAGCTGCCCGGTCCCTATGTAACGAGGCACGTCCAATCGAAAACGGCTCATCGTGCGCACCAATTGTGCCGGAGTTTCATTAAAGCCGAAGTAGAGTGCTTTTTGCCCCTGCGCCGCCCCCTCGATGAGGAAGTGGCTGCCAAGCAGCGTCTTGCCTGTTCCCGAAGCGCCAAGCAGCAATGTCATTGAGCCGGTGAGCACTCCACCACGCAGCATCTCATCCAGATGGGCAATGCCCACCCTCATGCGCGCGGGTTGCTCCGGGACGACGAGCGTTCCAGATAGATCGGATCCTGGAACGGCAAGGATACTCTCTGTGCGCGGATAGACAACCAGCCCATCTTCAGTAACGGCATAGTGATGCCGTCCCTCCAGGAAACCGCTGCCACGGAACTTGAGAACCTGCAATTCGCGCGTGCTCCGCAAATCGACCGATCGTGTTGTAAGCGCGATCAACCCATCGACCATGGTCTGTTCGGGTTGAGAAGCAGAGTCTTCATCAAACGGCGCCAGCAGAAAGGTGGTGCAGCGGGTTATCTCAGCCGTGACGTGTACATCATGCAAGAATTTCTTCCATGCTTGCTCGGAGGGAGCAGCTTGCCTGGCTGTCACGGCTCCATCGATAACCAGGAACGTGGCGCGATGGCGCCGCATCTCAGTCCGTATGAGGGCGATGAGTCCCTCTAACCCTTCTTGCTCCAGCGCGGCATAGCCACTGAGGTAGAAGAGCGCATCCGCGATGGGGTTGAGTGTGAAGAAGGAAAAGGATTGAAGGTTAGCTAACATCCCGCTGCTGGTTTCGGCCAGCAGCGAAAGATAGAGTGCGCGTCCTCCATTTGCAACATGATGAAAACAGAGTTGGTTGCTCAGAATGGTCTTGCCTGCGCCAGGGGGACCCATGAGAAGGTAGCTTCCCCCCTGAAAGAAGCCACCGTGCAGGATGCGATCCAACCCCTCGATACCGCTTGGGGCACGTTGAGGTACGGGTATTTGATCTGCAGTGTCGGCCATGAACGCGCTCTCCTTGCCTTACAATTATTGAACTACTTGCCCGGTACCGGTCTATTCTACCATGTTCAAATCCACTCTACAAATGCACTCTTCTTGCTAATTATTGGGCTGTAAATGATTGCCAGGGCGACCGCGAGGGTCGCCCGTACAATATACGTTCAACATGTAAAACAGGCGATGTAGTATTGTACGGGCGACCCTCGCGGTCGCCCTGGCATGGCAGTTAAATCGTATTCCCGGCGATAATAATGTATGGAGGAATTATGGATCCCCTTGTTCTCGTTATAGCAGCGGCATTGATCGTGCTGGTAGTAGGGGGTGTGGTGGCTACGATGCGCTACCGGTATACCCGGCCTAATACTGCCAGCGTCAGGATGATCGCCATCCTCACCGTTGTTTTAGCGGTCCTCACCGTAGGCGTCTATGCTCTTCCACGGGTAACGGCATCGCCGGGCAGCAATTCCCCACTGGGTTTCGGAGGCTCCCCCACAGTCGCTCACTCTCCCATTGCGGGGCGAAGTCCTACTCCGACCCGGACTCCGAGCGGCTCTACTGTCATCAAGATTGGCAGTGATTTACCGGTATCGGGGGGCGACGCGAGCGTGGGTCTACCGATCCAAAATGCCATCCACCTGGCCATCGATGAAGCTAATGCCAATCATAGCATTCCAGGATATACACTCATGTTTGCGCCGCGAGATGATGTTGGCCCCAGTGGGGTTCACGACCCCGCTGTCGGATCGCAAAACGTGACTGCCTTGATCGGCGACGCCCTGGTGGCAGGCATCGTCGGCCCCTTTAACAGCAGTGTAAGTAAGGCTGAGATGCCCATCACCAACCAGGCTCCTATCGCGCTCATCAGTCCCTCCAACACAACTCCCTGCCTGACCAAGAATACCCCGCTATCGGGTTGTACAGGCGTCAATGATCTCGTGGCATCCCTTCGCCTTACGGGTACCATCAACTATTTCCGTATCGCGGTAACAGACGACAACCAGGCAATTGCTGCCGCTAACTACCTGTTTACGACGCTGAGCTACAGGAAGGCCTACGTGATTGATGATGCTGAGTCCTATGGTATCGGTCTTGCTAATAACTTTATCCAGGAATGGCAGACCAATGGCGGGAGTCTGGCTGGCCACGATAGTCTACCGTCGACTACCACGAATTTCAGCACTGAATTGGCGAAGGTTGCCGCGGCGAAACCGGATGTCATCTATTTTGGAGGAATAGATGCCACTGGCGGCACTGCCATTCGCCAGCAGATGCTCCAGGTACAGGGACTTCAGAACACGCCGTTTGTGGGCGGTGATGGCATCTATACTTCCACCTTTGCCACAACCATAGGCGCCAACAACGGAGGCCCTGTTTACAGTACAACTGCTTTTCTTGATGTGACAAAGCTGCCCCAGGACTTCATCTCGCGCTACCAGAACGCTTACGGTCAACAGCCGGGAACCTATAGCGCCTACGGCTACGACTGCGCCAATATCCTCATTCAGGCCATCAAGACGGCGCTAGCCAATGGCGCAAACACGCCTGCCGACTCGGCTGATGCCGCTGGGGCCCCGGTGTTTCGCCAGGCCGTCATCCAGGCTCTCAAGCAAATTTCCTACAATGGCGTCACCGGCCATCAATCCTTTGATGCCAATGGGGACACTACCGCTAAGAATATCCTGGTC
>VBHV01000157.1 GCA_005881995.1 Chloroflexota bacterium
AAATCGTGCGCACGGAGATGCTGTATTTTGTGCCACAGATGCGAACGAAGACCATGAACGAAGGATGGGCGTGTCTCAGAAAAGATAGCCTCGTACTGACCGAGCATGGTTTGCTGCGTTATGATGCACTACACGACATGCTTGTACAGGGTCAGAGCCTGAAGGTAGTTACTGGCAATGGAGAGCAAGAAAAGATCAGTGACCGGCATATTACGCGCAATGCTGCCACCATCCGCCTGCGCACCAGGCGCGGACTTGTACTCGAAGGCGCTGAAGAACACAAACTAGGTATCGGGCCAGATGCGTGGATTGCATTGAAAGACGTACAGATCGGACAACGCGTCCCATTGAGCTTTGGTGATAACATCTGGCCTGAGCAGTTGGTACCAATCTCCCAACCCATAAAAATAGTGGCTTCAACCGTAGAAGATGTAGCACAAGCGGCGGGTGTAGGCGTCCATACTGTCTATCGTTCGCTGAGCGGTAAGACAACATATGCGAGAGACCGTATCACGGCCGCTATTGATAGTACAGGCTACACTTCCGGCAACAGTGGCAAGCCACAATATAGCCGTCGCTTCCCACTTACTGCACCTACCCACGTCACAGAAGCATGCGCTGAGTTTCTTGGCTATCTCATTGGTGATGGCAATATCCATATCACCAAGAATGCTATCGGCTACACAACCGGAGACCGCGAGCTAGCAGACCGCTACGCCTTGCTCGTGCGAGACTTATTTGCCATAGAAGCCACTCCCTACTGGGACGCCAGGACGCTCAACGGCAAAGGCGGTAGATGGCGCGTCGTCTTCTATTCAGCCAATGTGCTTGATCTCCTGCAATCACTCGGCATTGACCTGAAAGCCAAAGCGAGAGAAAAACGTATCCCCGATTGCATCCTGCGCTCACCCAAACAAGTAGTAAGCGCATTCCTACGAGCATACTTCGACTGTGATGGGTGTGCTTCTGTCAAACAGGGCGTGATTCTTTCGACCTTCAGCGACGATATCGCCCAGACGTTACAAATTTTGCTCCTGAACTACGGCATTCTTTCACGCCGACGAGGAGTGAACGTCTGGATCAGTGGGAAATCAGCAGAGGTTTACGCGCAGGAAATCGGCTTTGGTCTTGCGCGCAAACGAGAAAACCTGCGCCAATACCTGATAAGTCACAAGTGGTTCCGCCAAGAAGACCCTATCGATGAAGTAGTCAGCATTGAACATGGCACCGCTGATGTGTATGATATCACAGTTGATCGCACACACCGCTACATTGCCAATGGTATGCTCCACCATAATAGCATCTGGCACTCGCGCATCATGCGCAGACTGGGCGAGACAGGAGTAATTTCAGACTCCGAAACTGTCGAGTTCGCCCAACTGCACTCGGGCGTCCTCTCACCCTCGCGCACCTACCTCAATCCTTACTATGTAGGCTTCAAGGTCTTCGAGGATATCGAGCAGCGCTGGAACAATCCAACAAAAGAGGAACAGGAGCGACTGGGACGCAAGCCGGAACAGGGACTGCAAAAGATGTTCGAGGTACGCGAAATGGAGAACGATGTCTCGTTCCTGCGCAACTACCTTACCGAAGACTTGATTAAAGATCTCGACCTCTACCTGTATAAGAAAGAGGGCGATGAATGGGTAATCGTCGAGAAAAACTGGGAGAAGGTGCGCGATGGCATCGTTGCCAGCATGACCAACTTCGGCAGCCCCTACCTCGTTATAGACAACGGCGACTACCGGGGCAATCGCGAACTCTACATCAAGCACCTGTACGAAGGTAATGAACTCGACATGATTTATGCCGAGAAGACCCTGCAACATGTCTACCTGTTGTGGGGGCGCCCAGTGCATCTTGAGACAGTTTATGAGGGGAAGCGGATATTGCTTTCGTATGATGGAGAGCGGAATACCAAGAGTACGATAGAGAAGTAATCGGCATGATGAAAGAGCGTGTGGGACAGACTATTTACCAGGTGGATGCATTCACGAACAAGCCTTTCGCGGGCAATCCAGCGGGCGTATGTGCGTTGCCGGAGGAGCGAGATGCGCGATGGATGCAAGATGTTGCCAGAGAGATGAATCTATCGGAGACGGCCTTTCTGCTCAAAATGGATGGCGGCTATAACCTGCGCTGGTTCACGCCCGCTGTCGAGGTGGAGT